>CAMBZY010000024.1 GCA_945872325.1 Candidatus Kuenenia stuttgartensis
ATTAAACCTGGCTGGTCGCACACCACCTGCTTCTGATACAGACCTTTGGAACGACAATGCCGAACTGACATTCAACTTATTAAACGGATTAAAATCCTGCCAATATCCAGTCAGACTCGTTCACGCTGGTTCTGCAGCTGAACTCGGCGAAGTTCCGCTCGAAAAACTGCCAGTCGATGAGTCGTATAAGCCAGAACCTGTTACGACTTATGGAAAGTCAAAATTGGCCGCATCAGAAGCCGTCCTTCAAGCCAGTGGCCAAATCACACCCATGGTGGCCCGAATTTTCAACCTGATCGGACCAGGCCAATCCACCCTTCAGGCATTTGGCCGATATGCCGCTGAACTGACTGCAATGGAAATCGGTAAACCACTGGAAATAAAGGCGTTTGGATTATCGCACCGACGCGATTTTATCGACGTTCGCGACGCAGCCTCAGCAATTCTGGCACTGGCTGATCATGGAATATCCAATCAGGTTTATCATATCGGCACAGGAATTTCACGTAGTTTGCTTGATGGTCTCGAAATACTGGCCAAAAATTCTGGCCGTAGTGTGGAATGGATTGAAAGTTTAAACCATTCAGCCCAAGGCCCACTGGATTCAAAAGCATCCATCAGTTTGATCCAAAAGGATACTGCCTGGAGCCCTCAAGTATCGTTTGAGCAAAGCCTTGCAGACTTATGGGCCGGTATGGTTTCGACGATGCCATAATGCAATTTTTGCGGCGGCATAAGTCGCTGACTCGAGGCTTTCAGGCCTCGCCACGCCTTGCCCCACAATGTCAAACGCAGTCCCGTGTGCCACGCTCGTTCGCACGATCGGCAGGCCACAGGTGATGTTGACGGCACGGTCAAAGCCAAGCGTTTTCAAGGCCACATGGCCTTGGTCGTGATACATGGCCACCACCACATCGTATTGGCCACCAAGAGCTTGCCCAAAAAGCGTATCAGCGGAAAATGGGCCGCTGGCATCCATTCCACTGAGTTGGGCGCGGGCCACAGCGGGTGCAATCAGGCGAATCTCTTCGTCACCAAAAAGACCGCCCTCGCCGGCATGTGGGTTGAGAGCTGCCAGTGCCACTCGTGGCTGAATCTGATCATCTGCAATCAGAGGTTTCATGACATCGTGGGCCAGCCGAATTGAGGCATCGAGCCGCTCGGGAGTCAGCAGATCAAAGACTTTACGTAATGAATTATGAAGGGTTGCATGCACCACCCCAAGTCCTTTATGGCGAACATGTTCGGGCGGGAGGTAGAGCATCATGGCCACATCAGGAACGCCGCATCGCCGGGCAAGAATTTCGGTATGACCAGGCTCGGCCACTCCAGCCCGGCTGAGCGATTCCTTGTGCAGGCCAAGGGTCACAATTGCGTCAATCTGTGTGCTGAGAGCCGCATCAATCGCAAAATTCAGGTATTCATATGCCGCCATCCCACATCTTGCATCAATCTTGCCAGGTACGATCGAAGCCACATCCGGCGCCTTCAGAGGCTCAATCACGCCAATCTGGTCATTCTCAAATTCGGGAATTCGTTCCAAACTCTTCAATGAAATCAGTTTCAGATCTGCTCCGCTCTCCAAAACCGCTTTTTTCAGCAACTCGATGGAACCAACTACAACAGGCACGCAAATCGAATGCAAATACCCTCGCAGCCAGCCTTTCACGATCACCTCAGGCCCGATCCCGGCAGGGTCGCCCATGGTGATGGCAATGCGTGGAAGTGCTTTATGGAGCTTGTCTTTATCGAGGTTTTGCATGATGAATCAGTGCGTGGCGATTCGCTTTTCTTGAGGTTCCGACGAGTTCGTCGACGGTTTTTCAACACCTTCGGAGGACTGATTCCTGACCCCTACTGGCTTGGATCTTGACGTTGAATCCTGTCCGCCACACCCGCCAGAAATGCTGATTAAACAAGCGATTACCCACAGTTTTGAATTTTGCGTCATCATGACTTAGGCACATTTCTACAGAAGCATTCTGCCGAGTTCTTGAATCCAGATCACACTTAAATATTATAGCAAAAAACCCGCCCTGAAAGGACGGGTAATTTGTCAAACGAAGTTCAAAAAGATCATGAACATCATGACCCGCGTCTCACTCTGGCTCCGAGAGCCGCAATGGCCAAAGCGGCCATGGCCCAGCTGGAAGGCTCAGGAACAGCCGTGGCAATCACTTTCATCATGGCTGGATAATCGGTCGAAGCGGTAGAAATCCAACCTGAGGAGTAAGCCATCCAATAAGTCGGAGGCGAAATTCCCGATGATGTGGTGTCCCAATACTGCCAATCCATCGCGGCAAGGGTCACGTCTTCCAGAACGATATAATAATTTTTAGATGGGTCAAGTGCGATCGATAATCCCGTGAATGAGACTGTCCCATAAGTTGTGCTTAATGCCGACTGATTCTGGTTTTGTGCCACATATGAGAGACGCGTATCAGGCTCGGAACTGACCGTATTCATCGAGTAGATGCTGACCGAATATTGGCCTGCACCTCCAGGCGCTTTCTTAAGGGAAAGATCCACCTGACTGATCGTAAATGCGGAAGCGGTTGTCATGAAACTCTGAGCATTCCGCTCTCCCACGGCAATCGCGTTGTCGCCAGTGGTCGTTGCTGGAGTGATCGTGTCAAGCAGGTCAAAATCAACCGCTTGACTCTGGGATGTCGGAACCGACAGGGCCAGCACAACTGTCGCGAGAAACACAAAGTGACGAACAAAGCCAATCATTTGGAACCTTCAATTCTATTCCGTTGCGGAATCAACTTCGAAACTCAACCTTATAATCACATTCCTCTATCTATATCATATTCAACGCCATTTTTCAATTCCACTGGCTTATAATTTTAGAATTACATCCGAATGTTGTTTAATTTAAACATGAAAATCACATGACACTAGAATACAGAACTTAAATTCACACAATAACAAAGCCCGAAATGAGCCGGAATCAAAATGCAATCATGCGAGTTTGACTTCAGCTCACTCCAGGGCTTTTTCGAATAAAATAAACGGCTTATGAAATCCGCAATGAAACAGTATAAATTTCTACAAATCCTATTTTCCGACAGCATTTTCTTCTGGCAATTCCACCGATCATGGTGGCTGCGATCATCCCCATCAACCATGTCGATGGTTCAGGAACAGAAGCGGCATTCACCTTCATCATTTGTGGATAATTCATTGCAATGGCGGACCAGACAGTCCCGTCGTAAGTCGTACCAGCTGTTGGTATTCCAACTCCGCTGGGGGTAGCCGTATCCCAATAATCCCAGTTCAGGGCCAATGACTGAACTCCCCCGACCACAATGAAATAGTCCGTGTTTGGTGAAAGGGTCAGTGCCAGAGAGTTGAAGGCCTGGCTGGAAGGCTGATCGCTCAGGGCAGCCTGACTTTGATTTAAGGCCACATTTGCCACGGATGTGCCTGGTAATCCGCTGACAGAATTGTAAATCCAGACAGAATAGACATCCGTACTACCCGTCTGTTTGTAAATCTCAAGTTCGACACTTTCCACCACAAAATTTGCAACTGTCGTTTTAAACCCCTGGGCCACCAATCCACCGGTTGGCTCAACGGTTGCAGGGCTTTGCGACTGACCTGTCACTTTCGCGGGTGTCAGGCTATCAAAAAGTGTGATTTCCGCACCTCTTGCAGATGACAATCCTGAGGCAATGATCACCAAGCCTGCCAATATGCGTTTAGGAATCGTTGAAGCAACCACTTCTCACCTGTTTTCAAAATGAATTCATAACCATTTCGACTTCAAAATGGCACACATTATGCCAAATGAGATCATCATACATATAGAACATGACTCCAATCACTTCCTTCAGAGATTCCAAAATTGAATCATCCGTGTTGCAGGTATTCCACAAAAAGCAACAAATCCAATCAAAAAAACCTTGAAAAACTCGAATCCAGACGAAATTTAACACTTCACTCCAATCGAATGATAGGGTAGACTAATAGAGCTTTCGCCCAACCTCAGACTTTTGAGACTTGCAGATGAACCTGACGCTGAAGAAGTCCGTTATCCAGCATGTCTTGCCACACGTTCAAGGCCCTGCCCAGTATCTGGGTGGAGAGCTGAATAGTGTCCGCAAGGATCATGCCACGGTCAAAGGGTCCATTTGTCTGGCCTTTCCTGATGCCTATACTCTCGGAATGAGCCACCACGGCTTTCAGGTCCTTTACAGCCTGATGAATGAATTTGGATGGGCCTGCGAGCGGGTCTTCACGCCTGTGCCCGACTTTGAAAAAGCCATGAGGGCCGCAAATCTGCCGCTCTATGGTCTTGAGACTTTTACGCCTCTGAATCAGTTCGACATCATCGGTTTTTCTCTGCAATATGAAGTCAGCTATACCAATATCCTGACGATGCTCGACCTCGGCGGAATCCCTCTGCATGCCGACGAACGTGGGGCTGACGACACTCTGGTCATCGCCGGCGGCCCTGGTGCACAGAATCCTGAGCTGATCGCACCATTCATTGACCTCTTCATCGTCGGTGATGGAGAACCATCCCTACCTGTGGTGGCCGAGATGTGGGCCTCCATGAAGGGCGACCCTGACCTGACCCGTGAAGATAAACTGGCGAGAATTGCAGCTGCCAATGAATGGGCCTATGTGCCCAGATTCTATACGCCGATTTATGGTGAAGACAGCACCATTATCGAAATCAGACGGCTTCGCGACGATGTCCCGGAAGCCATCAAAGCCTGTGTGGTGGACGACCTGGACGCCATCCCCCTGCCCATTCACCCCATCGTTCCAAACATCAGTACAGCTCACGACAGAATCGCAATCGAGATCATGAGAGGCTGCCCATGGCAGTGCCGATTCTGTCAATCGACCGTGATCAAGCGTCCCCTGCGGGTTCGATCCGTAGAGACGATTGTCAAGGCCGCGATGGAGTCTTACCTGAACACGGGTTACGACGAAATCAGCCTCCTATCGCTCTCCACCAGCGATTACCCATACTTTGAAGAACTTGTGCAAAAGATGTGCGAAGTCTTTACCCCTCTTGGAGTAAAGATCAGCCTGCCGAGTCTGCGGATTACCGAAACCCTCAAGAAAATCCCTGCCTTGCTTCAAGAAGGCAGGCGAGGCGGCCTGACTCTGGCCCCTGAAGTGGCCCGCGATGATATGCGTGAGCAGATTCGCAAGCCAATTGATAACAAAGATCTTTATGAAGGTGCTGAAGAAGCGTTTAGAAGAGGCTGGAAGCGGGTTAAACTCTACTTCCTTTGTGGCCTGCCTGGAGAGCGGACAGCCGATCTCGACGGTATTGTGGAAATGGCCGAAACGATTGCGAAAATTGGGAAGCAAGTCACAGGCCGATATGCGGATGTGACGGCAAGCGTTTCCAACTTCGTCCCCAAGCCTCACACACCTTATCAGTGGAATGAGATGCAGGGCCGCGAATATTTCCGATGGGCCCACAGATACATGCGCGATCAGGTCAAGATCAAGTCTGTCTCGATCAAGTGCCACGACATTGAACGAAGCCTTCTGGAAGGGGTTCTGACCCGAGGCGACCGGCGAGTTTCAGAGGCTGTTCTTGAGGCATGGAAACGCGGAGCAAGGCTCGACGCCTGGTCCGAATATTTTCAGCCCAAGCTTTGGTGGAATGTCTTCGAAGACCTCGGAATGGACGTTGAATTCTATAGCCACAGAGCAAGGCCGCTCGAAGAAGTCTTGCCGTGGGACCACATTCTGGTCAAAAAAGGCCGGGCTTATCTGGCCAAAGAGCAAAACAGAGCGCTCCTCCAACTCGATACGATGGCCGACGCCGTTTAACTCCGGCCATTTTTTAAGACCATTCAGGCCCGCGGCATGTGAACACATGTCGCGGGCTTTTTCGATTCAAATCCGTCATGGCAATGCGGCCAAATCATAAGGCTAAGATGCGTCCGATTATTCAAGCCCTGCAAGCTCGCGGGAAAGCTCGTTATGCATACGGGCGTTGGCGGTGTCGTTGATCTGCAGATAAGCTCTGGATAGGCGCTGATGATATTCCGGCTTGAGGCAATAAACAGGCAAGGCTTTGAGATAATCCTGAATACAGTCTCTCGTAAGCCCCAGCGACGATTTGATCTGGGCCCTTGTATCGTAGATTTCCAGGAAGTCAGGATATTTCTGAATGATTGGCTCAACAAGTGTCAAGGCCCTCTGAGGGTCCTTGGGATTTGTCTCGATAAGCATCATGGCCAGATTATTCAGCGATAGAATTTCGTCCGGATACTTCGATAAGATTTTCTCGTAAATCTGACGGGCAAACCCAGGCTCTTTGCTTTCCTTGCTTTGCACCGCAAATTCGTGAAGATAGGCAGGGTCGCAATCGGTTTGAAGCGTCATCTGCTCACGCAGTTTCAAGGCAGAATTCCGAACAGGGCTGGTTGGATCTGTGAGTTGCATCAAAGGAGCGATCCAGATCGTCGAACAAGGCAGTTTCTGGTGGTATGTGCTGATGATTTTGAGAATCTGAGGATACTGACTACGCCCATCAGCCTGTAATCGTGTGACCCAGAGACCGAGCGCGAGTCGCCGCAATTCGTCAATACGAGAGGGAGGTATGGCGACTTTCGGATGATCCAGTTCTGCCAGCACAATCGCCTCATCCTTCATCAGGATCAGCCCAATGGCGGAATGTTCAAACTGAACCAGATTCTGGGGGTTCTTCCACTGATCTCGCCAACGAGTGATATAAGGAGCGACCGTGGTCGGAACATCCACATACCGGCCTTGAGCATTACGCACCAGAGCGAGTTCAAGACAAGCCTCTTCATTGGTCCGGATTGGCTCTAAAATTCTTTCGGCATCGTTGAAGCGTCCGCGACTTCGATAAAGCCGGCCAAGCGCGATCCGGGCAAAGGTTTCCGTGTCGGTGTCCACCATGGCCCGAATCAGGTGACTCTCAATTTTAGTAGATGTCTGATCGGTTTGCTTGGGCAAGGCAGAGTAAGCCCGGGCCATTTCAATGTGCGCTGGCCCATAACTTCGGTCCGACGATTCTGTCAGGAATTCCAGAAGTTCTCGAGTCCTCTGAAGCTTCTGTTGAGAACCAAGGATCAGACCATAACGGAACAGATCCTGATTTCCAGGCCGATTTGTTGAGGAGAGCTGATTTTTTACAAGCAGGTTGGCTTCTTCAAACCGTTGCTCTTCAAACGCACGATCAAACCGGTTCGAAAAACCAAGTTGACTGACAAGCCGGGTTGGAGTCAGGTCAAGCCAGAGTTGCAGGACGAAGAATGAAACGACGATCGCAGGTGCGGCCAGACCCAATCGCTTGGCATTTTCAATAATCCCAAGTTTAAGTTTCTGGAGACGGCTCAACTTCCGTTTACCCGCCCCTACTGCTGCCGAATCCCGCTCTGCCAGAGTCTCCGCTTGAGACACTTTGCCGACCGATCGAAGAATCGACCCCAAAGTCACATCCTTCACACCCGTCCGTTCATCTGGAGCCAGACTGCCAGACCCGACCGTCTTAGCCGATCGCTTCAGCCACTTAAGAATATTCTTAAGCTTAAACTTCTTCTTCTTTGGATTATTCGAAACTTCAGAAATTGAGCTGGTGTGCGATGGCTTGAACGATCGTCGTTTACGACGAAAAATACGGGAGAGCAAGCCTTGTCGTTGACGGTCGTTTCGGGCCATGACTTAGTTCAAAATGAGTTATCTTGGTTTAGGAACAATCTGACCCGACTGATTGAGACCCGGATCATTCTTACGCAGCTCAGTCAGCCGGCTTTCATGACGCAAAGCAAGCTCAATACTTCCTTTACGACGTAGTAGCCGGCTCAGGGTCTCATGAATCTCAGGAACGTTCGGGAAACTGCTGAGCGATCGTGTCAAATCATCAATCGCACGATCGTCCTGACCAAGCAAGGCAAGTATCTGACCTCGAGTCTCAAGATAGATCGGATTGTTGGGCTCCAGCCTCAGTACCATCTCAATCAAAGTCAGAGCTTTCTGATAATCTTTTGGCTCTTCCTTGTAGAGAATATTTGAAAGGTTGTTCGCGGCGATCACGTTGTCAGGTTTGAGCCTGATACTTTGCTCAAGGAAATATCGGGCATCATTGTTAATGCGGCGTTTCCTCGCGATGTTGCCCCAAATCATGAACCCCTCGGAGTCGAAACTGGCCAGATTCGCCCCAATGATTTTCCGGGCCGCCTTATAAACCGATTCTCCGTAAGCTGGCTGGCGATCCGCATATTGGCTGACAACGTTCCACAAGTCCACATTCTTCGGATCTTTCGCAAGCTCGATCAAACACTCTGAAATCAAAGGTGTGGAATCCTTTACAGGATATTCAATCTTTTCAATGGCCCGAATCGCTAAAAACCGATTCTTCCAGTCTTTGATCGCAGACGTATCGTCTAGCCGCTTATACCAATCATCAAGAATTGGCTGAGCTTTTTCCCATTGGCCTGCCAGGGCCAGACACATCAAATAGCGTTCCCTGTCTTTCAGGCTTTGTTCTAAAAGCTTGGGAATCGACTCGTAATATTTCGCTGCAAACGAGGCTGAAATCTGCTGGTTGACACGATCGCCTTTGTTAAACGCCAGCTTTGCAAGATAATAGTGGCCCACCGGCCATCGTTCCAAACGAGGAACCAGCAATCTTTGCACTTCCTTGTCATCTCGTAAAGTCATCAGCAAATCAAGCAGCATCTCGACGGCATCAAACCGATCAGGGGCAACACTCAGAGCGGACCGAAGGTGGTTCTGGACCAATTCGATAAATTCAGGAACTTGTTCAATCTTCAAGTCTTTGCGATTGATCAACTCTTTGGCCAGAAAAATATGGGCATCTGGAAGGTTATCGCCATCATGAGCCGCCAGTTTCAGAACAAGCCTTCTGCCTTTTAGCCGTGTTTCAGAGTCGGGAGCCTGCAACATCAACTGTGCATATTGCCATAAATTGGCCGGCGTATTGGCCGCCAGACAGGCCCTTCGCATGGCCAGATGAGCGCCTTCCCATTGGCTTGAAGCCAGCAAATTGTTCGACTTGCGAAGGTAGTAATTGCGTTCCCTCAGCAAATCCGATGTTTTTAGAAATATGACAGACTTATAAGCCATCATCGTCATAATGATCGCCGGAATTCCTGCGATTAATGGCTCAAGTTTCAGCCGTGACTGCTCTTGAATGGTACCCGTCTGTGAAACAATCCGCCATGGTATTCCGATCAGCCAGCGAAATAATCGGATGAAACCGCGCGAGATCAAAGCCATCAAATTCTTTTGACGGATCTGATCCGATATATCACTCTGCTCTTCAACAATGCCCGAATCATCCTGGCTCGAAAGTGGCTGATCCATGTCGCCAAATTCCATCGCCTGGTTCGTAATGTCCAGACGATCGACAAGATCACCTAACTGCTCATGAATCTGTTCACCAAAGTGACGCCGGGTTTCAACAGATGCCGCTTCAAGCATCTCCTCATCGCCGGAATGATAAGCGCCTGTGTCGGATGTGGCAGCATCAGAAAAAATCGGGGTCGCCGCCATCCGCTTTGCAGTCGCAACCTGCATATCGTCTGGCTCAGGATCCACTTCCACTTCTTTACGGTTAAATCGGGCTGGCTCTTCAACAATCTGTTCTGCAAAATCTAAATTGGCTCGATTTGTCGCAATTCGAAAATCATCTGCCGAACTCTCAGGAGAATCCACCACCAATTGAGGAGTTTGCAAATCCTCCTCAGGCTGAAAGTTACTGAACTTCGATTTTTCGGCAACTCTCAGATCATCATGCTCATCGACACTGGCTGCCACTAAACCACTTGATGGCCTGATTCGCTCAGACGCAAAGTCGTGTTCTAAATCATTGTCAAATTCAACCTTGCGATTCTTCCGGCTGACACGTGATTCGCCATCACCAATCGCAAACTGCTGAATGTCCTCGTCATCTGCCAATCCGAACGATGAATCCGTCTGATGGTCACGCCGAACGTGATATTCCATTCCAAAGAGTTTGTATACGAAGACTTTAATATGCGAAAAAAAACTCTCGTCCGACTTCTCATCAGCCGCAGAAGCAATCTGAAATTCATCATCCCGCCATTCAGGCGGATGTTCAGGGTTCAGGGATTGAGAGCTTTCGGGATTTGTAGACATCGATTCTCCTGAACAATTGTCATTGGAATCGAGAATTTCGGCAAGTCGAAAAAATCGCAAATTCCGAAATTCGACATTTCCTCATCAAACCATCATGGACCAAACGACTCGGATCATTCACCTGATGAAAGTTCCTGGGGAAGCTTGGCTTCCATAGCCGCCTTCAAAAGCTCACCAAGAACCTGCTGATCTGCCGACTTAGGAGCAGTAAACGACTCATAGAAAATCTCTGTCAGGTAAAGATCCGCCTGAGTGGGATTTCGCATGGCCGCCCCTTGAAGGAAATGCCACCAGACCAGACGCGATAGACTTCGTACTGAGGGTGATTCAGAGTCCCCTCCAATTTTGTCCATCGCATAGACCAGAAAGCCCTTCTCGCCAGTCGGCTGAGACAAATTCATCAAAACGTATGGCTTGCCCGTTGGATTCGTCGCCACAACCTGCTCACTTGCAATTGACCATCCACGAGACTGGAATTCCAGAAATCGATCACTCCAACGCTTATAGGGACCAACCCAGCTCACTCTCGCTGCCTTTTGATCGATCGTATAAAAGGCTGATAAAGCTGACAATTTGGAACCACCTGAAACGCCCGGTGTCTCGCTCAAGAGTGCTGTATTCGTACGTGCCCATCGCCCCAGCCGATCAGGCCATAGTTTTTCGTTCTTCTTCGCCGCCATTTCCTGCCATCGGGAACGAGCCACTTTCTCGGTATTCGACCTCTGGATCGACTGAGCAGATCCAAGAATCGCCAAAATCACGGCCGCTGTTCCAATCGCATAGAACAAGACCGAAGGAAGTGAAACCGGCAAAGCCTCTTCGATTTCTGGACCCGATCCCTCCATGTTCACTTCGCCTGGGTCCACAACAGCCGACTTTCGTGATTTGTCGCGTTTGATCCATGAAAGTGGATTCAAAAGGCCAAAAACGAGCAACAGCTGATCGGTACTTGCAATCAAAACCAGTGCCGCAAGAAACGCAAATCCTGATTTACCCCAAATCGTTTCCCAGCCTCGGATTTCGTTCTGTGACAAGACCCTGCCATAAACCCAGAATCCATTCAGAACCAATGCCCAGAATATTCCGGAAACCGTCAGGGTCAAAACATGAATTGGCCCACGTCTCATCACAAGGCCAACAACGCAAGCCACAATCGCTCCAAGCCGCAACCCCGTCAGCCGGCCATCGACATGACCCACAATCGTCTCGCCTTTGATGGTTTGAACCACCCTGCCCTCAGGATAGTTCAAAACTTCACGCATGTCCAAACGATCTCCAACCAAACGACTTAGATATAATTCGGCCTTCGTCTCAAATCGCTCGGCAACCGGACTGGCCACGGGCCACAAGCAAAACGTTGCAAACAATGCCACAAAGGCATCCCTCAACGGAGTCTTGCGTGCCACTGAAAGGCTCAGAGCCATGAATGAGAGGGCGAAGGCGACTGACGCTGGCCATCGAACCGGAAAAACCAGCAAAAGACCAAGCGAAAGTACGCTCCCGATCAGCAGGACCGCTGCCGTCGTATCCGATGGCCCTTCATAGTCTTCCAACTGACCGTCAGGAGCTTGATTCGCCAGATCCCGAGCACTTTTCATGCCCCGAATCGCTGTGATCAAAGGAGAAGCCGCTAGTCCCAGCAGGCTTATCCCAATCAAAATGGATACGAAATTGCTCGACCCTGAAAATGAGAAATAGCTCGATAAGGCCGAGGCCACTACTGTTAAGAAAGCTGAAGCCGTGATTTTGTTGGAAAATATCATGATAAAATCAATTTGGATGAGGAAAGGAATTCGATTGGACAACGGAGGAGGAGGGATTCGAACCCTCGGTAGGGAGTGAACCCTACACCGGTTTTCGAAACCGGCCCTTTCAACCGCTCAGGCACCCCTCCAGGTACGTACCTATAGTAATCTCTATCGTCAAAATTGCAACCTACGTTCAGCGAAAAAATTGCGAAGTTGTCCGCTTGCCTCATCGCCAAGCAAATTCCCCTCCACCTTCAGCCGATGATTCAGCCTCGGATCATCCCCTATCCTATAAATACTCCGGCAGCCTCCAAACCGATCATCCCTTGCTCCAAAACAGACACGCCTCAAACGTGCGTTCACCAATCCGCCCGCACACATCACACAAGGCTCCAGTGTTACGTAAAGCACGCAGTCCGCCAAGGCGTGTCGTCCCACTTCTTTCGCAGCAAGCCTCAGGGCAATCATTTCGGCATGAGCTGTCGGGTCGCCTAAAGCTTCCACCTGATTGAATGACTCAGAGATGATCCCACCAGGACCGACGATCACTGCACCAACGGGTACCTCACCGAGCTTAGAAGCAGTTTCAGCAAGCAATAAGGCGTGACGCATATAAAAAAAATCCGCTTCGGACCATTTTGGTCCAAGCGGATGATTTTGTTCGATATTCATTTGAATGCACCCGATAGGATTCGAACCTATAACCTTCGGTTCCGTAGACCGATGCTCTATCCAATTGAGCTACGAGTGCGTCAGATACGAGTAATATACGGACTATTCGCGAGAAAGCAAGTACTTTCTTGGTTTGTAATCCATAAGACCCATCAAATTCTACACTTAAAATCAAATTGTTTTCAACTGGCCTGACGCCGATCATCCCAGGACCCGCCAATCACTCCAATCACCCAGCAGTCAACGACACCCCAAAAAAAGTCTGTATTCCCCGATTGCCTATCTGGCTTAAGTCTGTGATAATAAAGGCCTACCCACAATTCTCTCATCATCCTTCGTCACTTCAAATTTTCGAGATCCCCGCTTCCTCCTGCACTTGGACCCTCTGAAGGGTTCCCTGAGATGGACTATCTGATATGAATTTGGACTACGGATGCCAACCCATCTCCCGACGTCGTGCTTTGGTACAAGTCGGCGGCCTTGGAGCATTTGGGATCCGTCTGGTCGACCTTCTCGCAGCCAGATCAAACGCCAGTGAATCAAGTCCAATCAAATCGGTCGTTCTACTTTGGCTCTGGGGCGGACCCAGCCATCTCGACACCTTCGACATGAAGCCAACCGCTCCTCTCGAATATCGAGGTCCATTCGAGCCAATCCAAACCAAAGTCCCCGGCCTTTCGTTTTGCGAACTCCTCCCAAACCTCTCAAAAGTCGCTGATAAAATCGCCATCATTCGAAGCATGAATCACGCTTCCAACGATCACGGAGTCGCTGGAACCATCGCCCTCACTGGCTCTCAGGCTGGTGCCGTTGCTCTCGGCGGATCCGTCAGTACAGGAGTCATGAGACCAAGTATCGGCTCCATCATCGGTCGATTGAACCCGCGGCCTTCCGGGCAACTCCCAGGCTACGTCATCCTCGGAAGTCAACTTCACCAGGGACTCAAAAAAGTCGTCGGTGAAGGTGGTGGACTACTTGGCTCAACCCACGACCCATTCCGACTCGACTATGACCCGATCGACGGCCTCAAAATCCCTTCCCTTGATCTCCCAAAAGAACTTTCCGCCAACCGCATGGACCGACGGTTTGAACTCCTCGAAAAAGCCCGGGCCGACACATCCAACTCCGGCCGGGCCATGGATCATCATTACCGGCTTGCCCACACCCTTCTCTCGTCACGACAAACACTTGCAGCGCTTGATCTCTCCACCGAGCCTGAACCTCTGCGCGATGCCTATGGCCGACACAGATTCGGACAATGCTGCATGCTCGCCCGCCGACTCGTCGAAGCTGGCCAGCCTGTCGTTCAGGTAAACTGGTCAACGCACGTAGAATGCCCAGAAGATGCCGGTGACGGGGGCTGGGATATGCACGACCGATATTTCCAGATCATGCAGGACCGGCACGGCTGGATGCTCGATCAAGCCATGGCCACCTTGATCACCGACCTCGACCAGCGTCGCCTCCTCGACTCCACCTTGATCGTCGCCGTTGGAGAGTTCGGCAGAACTCCAAAAATCAACGAAAAAGCCGGCCGAGATCACTGGAACCCCTGCTACTCCGCTGCTCTGGCTGGTGGAGGGATTCGTGGAGGAGCCTTGATCGGAGCATCCGATAAACGAGGCGAACATCCAGCCGACAGACCCATCTCGCCCGCCGACCTCGGCGCAACCATTCTCAACAGAATGGGCATCACCGCTGCCAATCTCACAGACCTAAGCCTCATCCCGCAAGGCATCCCCATTTTGGATATCTTCGGATGACCCACCGCTCAACACTCATCCTCAGCGTATTCCTCCTCTGCCAGTCATCATCGACAGCCGACGAACCCGTCATCAGCCCCGTCGTTCCGATAACATCTGGCGTAAGCTCTCAAATTCAACTGACTCATGATGGTGCCTTTAAACATCGTCCCCAATGGCATCCCGACGGCCAGAAACTTGCTTTTGCCCGCCACGAAGCCAGCGGCAACTCCATCTACGTCAGGGT
>CAMBZY010000025.1 GCA_945872325.1 Candidatus Kuenenia stuttgartensis
TGCCTCATCAGCCGGAGAAAGAATCCTAAAGGGCCATCGCCCAACCTCGCGGTTTAGCAGCACAGGCCTTAGCCGGCGATTTCATTTCACAGGATCGGGAATCGGGGCTGCGGATTTGCATAACCCGCCTTACAGTCGTGGGGTTTACGAAGAGCATTCGCACGAGACTTGAGTCGTTGTGGTGTTTGAGAAATCCAGTTCAGCATTCAAAAAGCAACTTGCCCAATTGGCAGAACAAATCGCTGAGGCTTTGCACGCCAGTTCGTAAAGGCACCTAACAACCAAATGCAGCAGGAGGTCCCAATCGAAACCGAACCCCGCCCGACCAAACGCTGCGACGAATGCGAAAGCTACTACTTCGCCACAGCGTCCCAGATGTCGCAACTCTGCCCCGAGTGCTCCCACTGGCTCTACGGCTATCCCCAGTGCCCGCATAAGTTTGCCGAAGGCCGCTGTTCCAAGTGCGGCTGTGACGGGTCTGTCTCCGATTATATTCAGGGCCTGCAGGCTGAGGCTGGCGAGCATGGTACGTCCTAACCCCCCTTCTGCACAGAACCTTACCCGCCGCGCTGAGTTTCGCGATATTCACTCAGGTAAAATTATGGAGGCTCATTGGTCTGGCGATTTCATGATTCACCTCCTGATCGGTCCATGCGGGATGCTCTGTGCGAATGGCCCTTGCAGGATCACTCTGGCTGATTTCCAGATTCGCCAGACGATAGGTAACCGCTCCACTTCGGCTTTATGTCGAAAAATCTCGGCCTTAGTTCTGGTTCGCATCGTATCGAAAAGCCTGTAAAGAAAAGAATTCAGACTCGAAACCTAAACCAAAAAAGGGCGATCGCAATAAGCGATAGCCCTTATCCCAAACCAGTCAACCGCTCTTGATCAAATCACGACACAACGCTTGCGAAAGAATCCGCTGCCAAAGCCGACTCGCCGTGCTGGCTCAGATCCAGGCCCTCTGCTTCCTGTTCATCAGTCACCCGTAGTGGAATGATCAAATCTGTCAGCTTGAACAGGATGATCGAGCCTACAAACGCGAACACGGAAACAATCACTAATGCCTTACCGTGCGTAATCATCAACGATGCTCGTGTGATACTCCCGTCGGCAGGTAGTGCGGCAAATATACCCGTAAATATCATCCCTGTCATACCGCCCACGCCGTGACAAGGGAAAACGTCGAGCGTATCGTCCAGATTCGACTTGGTACGAAGGTGAACGGCAAGATTGCTGATCACGCTTGCAACCAGTCCGATGAAAATACTCTGTGCCACGGTCACAAAACCAGCGGATGGAGTGATTGCGACCAATCCGACTACGGCCCCGATACAGGCTCCAAGTGCGGAAGGCTTCTTGCCACGCAGCCAGTCAAAGAAGATCCATCCAAGCATGGCCGCAGCACTTGCCGTGTTTGTCGTAGCAAACGCGATCGCCGCATCGCCATTGGCCTTGAGCGAACTCCCGGCATTGAAACCGAACCAGCCGAACCAGAGCATGCCGGTGCCAAGGATCACAAACGGGATATTCGCTGGCACATGGTCATGACCGTGTTCGTGAGTCTTGCGGCGGCCAAGAATCATGGCGCCTGCCAGTGCAGCCCAACCGGCGGACATGTGGACAACTGTTCCACCTGCAAAGTCTTTCACGCCCCACTTGAAAAATATCCCGTCAGGATGCCATGTTGCGTGAGCCAATGGACAATAAATCACGATACTGAAAAGCACCATGAAGAGCAGGTAGGACGAAAATCGAACGCGTTCTGCGAAACTGCCTGTGATCAGAGCAGGAGTGATGATCGCAAATTTGAGTTGAAACATCGAAAAGACCAGCAAAGGGATCGTGAGCTTGATCTCAGATCCTGAACCCAATGCAGCCGTATCGCCACCAACTCCATTAAACATCCAGTATGTGAAAGGGTTTCCGATAATTCCAAGGCCTCCAACGTCTTCGCCAAAAGCCAGGCCAAACCCCACCGAAACCCACAGAAGACTGATCACACCAAGTGCAATCACGCTTTGAAGCATGGTCGACACCACGTTCTTGAATCCGACCATGCCCCCATAGAAAAACGAGAGTCCTGGGGTCATAAGCAGAACAAGCGCAGAGGCAGTGAGCATCCAGGCTGTGTCGCCGGAAGAAAGCACCTCGCCAGCTTTAGCAGCACCAGCCTGCCCCAGTGGAAATAATGCCACCACAGCAAGTATGGCAAGTATCAGAAATGGAATGGGAGTCGTCTTTGTCATGGTTGAATTCCTCTACTGCAAACTACGAGATTTTTGGGACTGCGCAGCTTTGTACAGGATCCGTTCGGATCAAGTCGGCCAAGCTGTAAAAGCCGAGGATTTCTAGATTGGGGACTGGGAATGGAATGTCCATAAACCAAACGAATTGACAGCCACCCGAAACTTATTCAGTTCTCATGGGCCGCAGAGACGTTCACGATTTGGATCATGGAATACGTGGATCGAAACATCTGTTCCGAGTCTACTGGAGATCTTTTTTCAGATTTTGCAGGTCGATTTCATGCTTTCAATCTGCTCAAAAACCGTGATTCCAGAAGACAAATCTATACAGTGCAAGTCTTGTGCCAATCCGCCTGAAAATCATGTGATTCCAGAAATGAGAATCGCTTTTATTTACGTTGTCATACCTCAGTTGGACTTTATGTAACGGGTAGGAAATAACTTCCGTTTTTTTTAGCAAACCGTGGCCAACGACAATACGTTTGTTGTCTAGCCGGTCTTGGTGCTAGCCCCGGTTGGTTTTCTAAACCGCCGAAACCGGGGGCTAACGCCCTGCGGATGGATTCAAATGCGGAAACCGTGGATTCTCGCCCTGCATCCAGCCGGTCTTTGCACTAGACTCGGTTGGCTGGTCTTACCGACGGGAACTTATTTCCCGCCTGATTCCATAAGGGATTAAGCTAATCAATTTACGTGATTCAAATCGCAATAAAAGTCGTTTTAATACTACAGTTGGACTTATCCCTAGACAGCTTGTCCTCGGGTGCGATACTGGTAGAATCTGGCCATGGCTTGGTATCTGCGACGCCATATTGACCAGATCCATGCGATTTCAACTGTTACTACAATTGGCGAAAAGATATTATTGAAGATTCGATTGATTTCTGGCAGTGTGAACGGTATCTAGTAATTTACCCAAATCCAAGAGACCCGTCGATTCCAAGAAAGGTGGAGTACACTCCACTATACATCTGCAAACCCTCTCATATCAATCGCTTATACCGCTTATCAATAGAAGCGTTTCCTCCACAACGGATACACCCATTTAGCGCATCTCTGTTCCTTGAAACCATACATCAGAATCCGACCGATGGCATTAAGCGTTGTCTGTTTTCGGGATTATGGAAGCTCATGCCGAATCGGCATCAACTCTTTGTTGAATCTGACTCCATTCGTCTGAGACGTCCAACCGCGCGGCCCATCGGCTGACGTAATCCCGATCCAGTTTTTCCCGTAACAATTTCATCATACCAGAAATGTCACGCAGGTGTTTGTCGCTGACTCCTCCACCAATCTGAAAATATATCCGTTTATTGAGCAACACATCTTCAGGTGAACCGAACCATACATCAAATTCACCCTCGCTTCGAAGCCGCCGAATTCTTGAGGCTGCGGACTGGTTAAATTCATTCCGTTTCGGTATAAAAACGTCGACTTTCAATCCTGATGCAATATGAATGAGATTAAATTGGGAATTCATCAAGACCGCTTCCCTGACCGCTGATTCCGATAGATAATAATCAGGCATAGTAAAATTCGCACACAAAGATACGACATGATGAATTTTCAAGTCAGCCACCATGTCAATATCAATGGTCAGTCGAGGCTCGCCGTAGGCCATGCTGGCCATTGAGCCTACAACACGATAATAAATCATCAGCGACTCAAAAAAACCGGCCACTTTCTGCATCAGCTCATGGGGTTGTAGTTCTTCAAGGCTCATTTAACTGCCCCATGGCTCATTCGTCTGGCGATTTCATGATTCACCTGCTGATCGGTCCATTCGGGATGCTCCGTGAGAATGGCCCCTCGCACGATCACTCTGGCTGATTTCCAGATTCGCCCGGCGATACGCAACCGCTCAACTTCGGTTTTATGTCGAAGTATCTCGGCCATAGTATTGTCGATCATCTCAAATTTTTGCAGAAGATCGCTCATTAGCGTACCTTAAACAGTCTGATAGGGCTGAAGCTTCATTCCACTCTGCACTTGAATGACTCCAAAGTGTCATCGAGTGAAAAGCCGGCATCCCCGGCAGGGAGAGCTTATTTTATCCTGTGTGCTCTAGCAAAGCCATAGATGAAATTAGACTTTGCGACTAAGGATCAGGCCAAATATAAATTCCGGTTTTCAAAACCAACCGAAAGCCGGCTTGGCAAGAAAGGGCGTGAGCCCAGCAGAAGGAGGCGTTGGGTATGATGAGAAACTCCTGTCGAAATAATAGCTGATTCGAAAAGGCGTTCTCTCCCTTCTTTATTGGAGCAAAACATCGGCAGCCTTAGTGACCGGGCGTTGTCAATCGAATGTCTGGTTTCGCAAAAAAAACCGATTCTCGACCTGACATCGGAGTTTCCCAAGACGAGTAAATCGAACAAAAACAGCGGCTCCGGTTGAAATCGTCTAAGAATTCCACACACCAGGGATATCCTTTTAGTCACAATCATGTTCCAATCATGGACATCTGCAAGTCTCCCTCCAAACCGCCTGCAATACTTCAACTTGAGGAATTTCGAATGAAGCTGTTCATCACGCTCGCTCTCAGCCTGCTTTGGCCCATCGCCTGTCTGGCTGAAGTGGAAATTCAGACCATCCAGGTACCAATGCGTGACGGAGTTCGGCTTTCAACGGATATCTATCGCGACAGATCGATCACCAGTTCCGCCGTCGTCCTGATGCGTACCCCTTATAACAAAGCTGGCGGTTCTGCGGCTGCAAAACGCTTTGCTGAAGCAGGTTATGTGGCAATAGTTCAAGATTGTCGAGGCAAGTTTGCGTCCGAAGGTGCGTTTATTCCTTATAACAATGAAGGTCAGGACGGCTACGACGCCATCGAATGGATCGTCGCTCAGCCCTGGTGTAACGGGCGAGTCGGCATGTGGGGCGCATCATACGTCGGTGCAACCCAGTGGCAAGCCGCTGTGGAACATCCACCAGGACTGGTAACCATCACCCCAACAGCCACTTTTACGAGCTTTTACCGTAACTTATATCTCGGCGGAGCTCTCCGGCATTCTCTGATCTCCACCTGGGCTGGCGGAAATTCGCCAAAACCAGTCAACGCCAAGTTGAATACTGATTGGGACACCACGCTCAAGCACCTTCCGCTCGGGAACGTCGACGAAAAAATCGGCTGGCCAATCCCTTGGCTCAAAGGAATTATGAACCATCCATCCCCCAACGGTTACTGGAAACGGCTTGATATGACGGCCGACATGGCAGACCTTAAACTGCCTATGCAGCATGTCGTGGGAAGTTACGACTTCTTCGCGAGAGAGTCTGTCGGTAATTTTGTTCGAATGCAGAAACTGGCCAAGGATCCGGAAACTCGTAAAAACCAGCAGCTGATCTTCGGACCCTGGGATCATGGAACGATTGGAAAGTCAAAAGTCGGCGATCTCGATTTTGGCCCCCAAGCCAATTGGGATTCCACCGCTTCGACTCTCGACTGGTTCAACCTGACGCTCAAAAATCACGACTCCTCGAAGCCTGAACCGTTCAGCCCGGTACGCTATTTTATCATGGGCGAAAACCAGTGGCACAACTCGGAAACCTGGCCTCCAGCCGGTTATAACGAGACCGCGTTCTACCTCCATTCAAACGGCAAAGCCAACAATCGGAGCGGCAGTGGGACTCTTGACATGGCGTCGCCTGCAAAAATCGAGCCTTCCGACAATTTCAAGGCCGATCCTGCCAACCCAGTACCAGCTTGCCCGGTCACCAAGGATCGGCCCATTCAGGCAGCGGTCTGGGCACCATTGGATCAACGGTCCATCGAAGATCGAAACGACGTTCTGGTCTATACCAGTGAACCACTCAAGCAAGCCCTGACCTTCGCAGGAGACGCCAGCGCCGAGCTTTTCGTCTCTTCTGATACGCCAGACGCCGACTGGGTGGTCAAGCTCGTGGATGTGCACCCAAACGGGGCAGCCTATAATCTGACGGTCGGGATTTTGCGTGGCCGATTTCGCGAGTCGGAATTGCAACCTGAACTATTGAAACCCGGCGAAGTCTACAAGATCAAAGTCGACCTTGGCCCAATCGCAGCCCAGATTTTACCAGGCCACCAATTGCGAGTGGACATCTGTGGCGCGTATTTTCCACTGTTTGACAGAAACGCAAACACGGCTGAAGGAATTTTCGGAAATACAACCAGAACTGCAACGGAAACCATATTTCATAGTCCAGGTCAGGCTTCTCGAATCATCCTGCCCGTCCAGAAGCCATAAAGTAGGCGGATAAATTCAGAGATAAGCAGTCTGCGGTACCTGCTGAAATTCTATCAACGGAATTGGCCATTCGATTGTAATTCAGCGGGTCCACTTCGTGCTTACAGGATTCTGATTCCATATGTCGTACTTTTTCAAACCCCAGCTCTTGGACGAATTGATTCTGTTGTTAAAGGGGAATCCAAGAGCTGTTTAGAGTTCCCCAAGTTCTTTTTTAAGCTGAAGATGAGCCTCCAAAAGTTCTGATTCGACTTCGTTTTTACGTTGCAGCTTTGCTTCAAGTCGCTCGATCGTTTTCTGGCGATGAGTCACAGCGCGGTTGGATTTGCGAGCGAATGCGGCGGAGCCGTTCTCGAAGAACTGGGCCTGCCACTGGTAGAACATCGTAGGACGGATCTTGTATTCGTCGCAGAGCTCGGTATTCGGTCGATCAGATGGCTTAGCAGGATAGCCACTTTTTGATCCGCCGAATATTGATTACGGGACTTCGGCATGATGAGAAACTCCTGTCGAATGATCGCTTATTCGAAAAGGCCATGTCACCACTTTCACTTGGAGCAAACCAGATCTGCATATCTGGTTTGCTCAGGATTACAAGATTGATTCCATCCGTCGAGATTCTTGTGATCAGGGATCAGTGTGGCACGCGAGGTTTAATCGCCCCAAGACCAACAAAGATCACGATCGAATTCCCGCCTCCGCCCTTCGCCTTGTTCCCGACAAGAATTTCACCGGTAGAATCCCAAGTGAAGTTTGGCTTCCAATTGTTGATGGCCCACATGTTCCCTGCCTGATCGATCCGGACCTGAGTCATTCGCTGCAGCGGGAGATAGCTCGCCGGCAACCCTTTGCCATACAGCGGGTCTCCATTAGCCAGAAGTACCTGGTCGCTACCGGTTGGTAAAGTGTATCCAACGGATGATGTGATTGGGTCACCCTCATTGAGCCACGATGGCCGCTTGGCAGGATTGGCGCCGGCCAGAAGCGATAGGCCTGGATTCCGATAGACCGCGCCGACTGCCTCAGGGCCAAAGTTGGCAACCCAGATATTATCATTGCCGTCGACTTCAGCACCCCACGGTCCGGAGATCCCGCCTCCTGAATAACGTTTGATATCGACAAGGGGGTCTTTTGAATCGTTCCAGTCAAACGGGACCTTGTACATGCTGTCGGCAGGCCCGCTGGTGATCCAGCAATTGCCCAGTGAATCGAGGACCATACCCTTCGGAGCGTGCAGGTAATTGTCGGTAAATTCGGTGCCGACTGTAGAAACCACGGCAACCGGAGTGAAGACCGGTTCGACGGTATAGTTGCCTGGGCTGCCGATCAATTTCACCCTGGCGAACCCACCCGGTCCAGAGATATTCGACAAATCGCCACTGAAACTAACCCATACCGATTCGTCTGCGGCGAGTCGGACATCGAACGGACTCTGGAAGTGATTAAGGGTTGGATCTATCGCTTTCCAAACACTTTCTGGAACCTTGTAACTCACTGCTTTCGTCGGGTCACCCTTGGGAAACACGACGATCGAGTTGTTTTCGATGCTCGCGATATAGACGTTGCCATGAGAATCAACCTGAACACCCTGGGCGCGTTGAACGGCTGGGAATTCACCGGTGGTCGGGTTGTATCCGAAATAGCCCTTCGGTCCGGAAAGTGGCTTGCCGGTCGGACTATAAACCGACACGGAACCGGTCCCGCTGTCGTATGGCTTCAAGCCTGGCAGGTTTCCAGGCCCCTTGCCCCAGCCGTAATTGGTGGCCCAAATGTTGCCTGTTGTCGGGTCGATGGCAATACCGAAACCTTGTCCGAGTGTCCCACCGCCAACAATCGGAGATTTCGGGGTCCCGTTTTTCCCCGTCGCTGGTGCGCCATTGGGTTGCAGCACTGGTAGGAACTTCGAGGAATTTGGCGATCCCTGAATCGTATTGTTTGTGATCCATGCAAAACCATTGTCGTCGAATGCGAGCTGACCAGGGCCTCCGAATGCCAACTTATTGCTTCCCGTTTTATTCACGACCACTGCCATCGTGAACGCATCGGGTGCTTGAAAAAGCCCAGTATGATAGGTCGCTGATCTGGAGGTCAAGCTGTAGATTTCGTCTACATTCTCGCCAGGGCTCCTGGCGATATTGGCGAACGCCTCGAACAGACTGTCTGGCTTCGAGCTTCCCATGGGCGTAGCTGCAGTGTAGAACTGCGAGACGAGAAGGGCGCGTTCAGCTCCCGTAGACTGGACAATTGATGCTGCCAGATTGCCGAGTGAGCGAATGGTGCGGAGCGAATTTGTCTCGTAAGCATTGGGAGAAGAAAGCAGCACGGGGGAGGGTGATCCGGACTGTGGCGAGACGAGATTGTTGTTCATCCCAGCCGCAATTCTGAGGCCAAATGCATCTCCGCTGATATCGCCTTGCGGATCAGAGAACTGGGCCATCGAATAGCCGGCTGCAACCGTGGTGATTTCGTTCACGGTGATCCGCGATTTCGGCAACTTCGCTCCTAGAACACTTTCAAGTGAGACTCCACGGCCGATTTCGGCAGTAACATAAAAAATACTTGATGAGGTTGTATTTGGCACGTTGATCCGAAACGCCCCGTTCGCTCGGGTTGTGGCGGAGCCTCGCACAATCGGAACGCCTTCTGTGGCTTCGTAAAGCGTGACTTGAGAATGAGCAAGCGGCTTTGCCGAGCTGCCGATTCCAGAAATGACCCTACCGATAAACGCGTCACCTGCCATCATGAGCCGGGGCTCTAAATGGTCAACCAAAAATGACTTTTGACAATTGCGACGTGATCTGGACATATTCATGGCTCTCAAGAAAGATTTTTTCTGATTGATATAGAATGGGAGCAACTGCATAGCAATCACCCAAATATACTATATCAAACATTTTAGCAACCCGACACTACATATTCAATCTATCTTAGCCCCGGATATTTCACGAGAAGATGTTTTACAGTCCATCTGATCACCCTTATCTACTTGTTAGAAAAAAACTTACAGCAAGGGATCTGTTCAGGAAAAGGCTGGAAGAACTGGGCCTGCCACTGGTAGAACATCGTGGGATGGATCTTGTATTCGTCGCAAACCTCGGTGATGGGTATTCGGTCGATCAGATGGCGTCGCAGGATAGCCACTTTTTGATCCGCCGAATATTGATTACGGGACTTCGGCATGATGAGAAACTCCTGTCGAATAATCGCTTATTCGAAAAGGCCGTGTCACTAATTTTACTTGCAGCAAAACAACTGTAGCAACATGGCATTTTCTCGATTTGTTTGCTTTGGTAGTAGTGACAATAGGCACACGTTCGCGTAGAATTAATCCAATGAAGCCTTACCGATGGAGTCATGAGAAGAACTGTTTGCTCAAAGCAGAGCGGGGTTTGACTTTCGAAAGTGTCGTGGTTGCCATCGATTCTGGCGGCTTAATGGACATCCTTGCACATCCCAACTCCGATAAGTACCCCAGGCAACAAGTGCTTGTTGTTGTCTTCGACAACTACGCATACTTGGTGCCATTCGTTGAAGAGGAGAAGTATTATTTTCTCAAGACCATCATTCCAAGCCGCAAGGCCACGCGTGACTATTTGAACAAAGGCGACAACAATGCCGACGATTGACGATAGCGAACTTGAGATTCTCCAAGCCTTTGAGCAGGGTCAACTCAAGTCAGTTGCAACAAAAACTGAATTAGCCAGATTCAAGTCAGCGGCTCGAGCGACGACTCTCAAAGATCGTCGCGTAAATATTCTCCTAGCCTCCGGCGACCTTAGGGATATCCAGGTCAAAGCCCTCGAAGAAGGAATCCCTTACCAAACTCTGATTGCCAGTATTTTGCACAAATACATCACTGGAAAACTGGCTGACAGGGGATAAGAATCACCAGCCAAAGCGAATGAAAACCGAATATTCGCAAAAGCGATCCATCCTGTAAACCATAGTATGCCATGCAAGAAATGGACGCGATTTCATTCGCTATCACAATTTCCTGCATGATCACCTATTTTGAATTTTGAAATTCAATTCCCGTATCTGGAATTGCAACAGTTCTAGCAACCCAGAAGTTCGCTCAGTCAGCTCGTCACCCGGCCGAGATAATCACCGGTCCGGGTATCCACCTTGACGATGATATCTTGATCCAAGTGCTCTGGCACCTGAACGATATAGCCTGTGGAAAGTGTCGCCGGCTTGGTGCGTCCTGTTGCGGAATTGCCCCTGACACCGGGCGCTGTTTCCACAATCAGAAGATCCACGGTATCAGGAATCTGAATTGCAATCGGCTGATCGTCCACGACCAGAACTTCCAGACCCGCCATATTTTCTGACATGTATTGGAGCTGTTCAGCCATTTCGGCAGCCGGCAGGGTGAACTGATCGTAGGTCGATTCGTCCATGAAGACGAGTTGGTCGGAATCGCGATACAGATACTGCACTGGCCGACGCTCAAACCGGCTTTCAGGGAGCACGTCGGTGCCTCGATAGGCCTTTTCAACACGGGAACGCGTTTTGAGGTTCCTGGCGGCAATTTTATAAAGAGTGGCAGCACCTCGGGCGGACGGCGTCTGAACGTGAATCTGCTCGATCATGTGCGGCTGACCGTCGATCTCCACAACCATCCGTTTTTCAAAATCTTTCGCAGGAACCACGATTTCAAGACCTCCAGTAAGGGGTAGCAACATCGCTCATATGGGACGATTATAGGAGTTGTACACTTGACAACCCCGCAGCTTTGCGTTCCTACGCCAACCTGCAGACTTGATCCACGTTCCCATTCAAGCGTAAGATATAAGATAAGAGAATATGTTGGACCCTCTTGTCAAGATCTTGACGGACTCCGAAATCATGGCAGTTGCAAACGAGGGGCCAGAACCCTCGGCCTACCCAAGCCCGACCGACCCATTGCTGGACCAGTGCCAGCATTCGCTTGGCCATTGGTTTCGAGATCTGAATCACCTGAAAGCCTCGCTCGTACACGCCTCAGGCGCCGACAGCCGATTGGCATCAAACGAGCGTCTGGAATTTCTCGGCGATGCCATCCTCGGGGCCGTCATCTGCGGCCTGCTCTATGAACGCTATCCGGAATACCTTGAAGGCGATTTGACCCGCGTCAAGTCCGCCGTTGTTTCTCGCCGAACCTGCGCCAGAATTTCCCGAGAACTTGGCATGGATCGATTCCTGATCCTCGGCAAGGGCATGGGATCCACCACGAACGCCCCTGAATCGGTTCTCGCCGATATGTTTGAGAGCCTTGTGGCCGCCGTTTATCTGGATTCAGGATTTGAGGCGGCTCGCAAGGTGATCGTGCGGCATATGGAAAAAGAGGTCGAGGCGACCGTTTCAGGCGACATCGGGGCGAACTACAAGAGCACGCTTCAACAGCTTTCACAGAAACAGTTTGGGCGGACTCCGACATACGTTCTGATCGAGGAAAAAGGGCCCGACCACCTCAAGTGTTTCCTGGTTTCCGCACGCATCGGATCGCGTCAATATGACCCGGCCTGGGGTGCCAATAAAAAAGATGCGGAGCAACTGGCTGCCAAAAACGCTCTGGAAGCGATCGAGCTTGAGACAGCCATGTCTTGACCATTCCGTCCGGGCAGGTCACACTGTCACAACAACGAAATTGAATATTCCAAGTCAATACATCGCATGAATAGAGGTCCCGCACGTGAGTGGCGCTTTGGTTGGCGATTTGGGCGTAGGTGGCGAAATCTGGCTGATGGTTTCGTTGCTCGTCCTGATGACCCTGTTTTTTAAGTTCAGCCGCGTCATAAGCTTGCGTAATCTCGACCTGTTCCTGCTCTTCGCATTATCGCCTGGCATGATGATCCTGGTGGAAGGTTCAGGGCGAGAGTCCGACTCGTTCATTGCCTACTGCTCCCTGCTGGGCGGCTCCTTGCTCTGGCTCCTTCGATGCCTCTCCGATGTCGGACTTGGGCGACGACCGCTTCTGGAGCCGAATCTGAATGCGGCTGGACTGGCGTTTTTTGGGACCGGGATCCTGATCCTCCTGATCGCAGAAACCGTGAGCCTGCCTGTCAGAGCCGGTGAGGGTCGAAATCCTGCCGAAACCGGCTTCAAACCGACCGATAAACAAACGGCGGCGGCCTCGAAAAATGTCGCTCTAAAGCCTTTAGAGGATATGAGCAAGGCCATGATCGAGGCCACTCCCCTGCCCTCCCAGCTCAGGAGCAATCCGCCTCAGGTCATCCTTTCCCGAATCCTGGCCACAATCAGCCACCTGACCATCGTCATCAGCCTGATCGTCATCGGCTGGCGGCATTTCCTCAGACCCATCACAGGTCTCTCGGCAGCCGTGGCTTATGCGATTCTGCCCTACACCCGGATCGCTCTGGTGGATAGCGGACAAACCATTCCGGCTGCCTTAATCACTGCCGCCATCGCATGTTACAAACGACCTTGGATCACCGGGTTGCTCATCGGCCTGGCTGCCGGCTGGATGCCCGCCTGTCTGGGGATCATCCCTCTGTGGATTGGCTACTATAAAGGCCGGAAACGCTGGAGGTTCACTCTGGCTGGTCTCTCTCTGGTTCTGGTCTCCGCCTTGATCGGTATCGACCTGCCCGACTTCGCCACCTGGGTGCGTGCACTTGGTGCCCGAAGCCTTACGGAAACCGGCCTTCTGTTCGATCGCGAACTGCCCGCCAGTTCAAGCCTTTGGACAGGTGTTGATCCAAGCTATCGCCTGCCAATCCTCGTCGCATACATCCTCATGGCCATCGGCGCATTTTTCTGGCCCATCGAAAAGAATTTAGGCGAACTCATCAGCATGTCGGCGGCCATGCTGATCGCCAGCCAGTTCTGGTACCTCGAAAAAGGTGGGACTCTGATCCTCCTCTATCTTCCGCTGATCCTGCTCATGATGTTTCGCCCAAATCTTCAGCCCAAGCAAATTGCGTGGCGTGCCCAGTTTATGCGGAAAGACCAAGGTGTCCGGGAGATCCTCCGATGACCAGCCCTATCCGTGAAAAAATTATCATTTCAAGCCGTACCCTTGACGTTCAAAATCCCGATAACCCTCAGAATCCTCCTCCCATATCGAAAAAATGGCGGGTCACCAATGTCGGATTCACGCCTCTGGGCGGCCTTCTGGCGTTTGCCTGCCTGACAATCATCGTGATGGCACCTAAAATCCTGTCCAACTTTTTTCTGAGCGGATTTTGGAATAACGCCTACGGAACAAGGCGAGCTATGATTTTTTCAGATTTTGTCGGCTGGGTCCTTCTCGACCAAGACTACGGCTACATTGGTAGTTACGCCATAGGAATCGTTACGGCTTTGCTGGCGTTTTATTGCGTGTCGCAAATCCTCGAATATTTCGGTTATCTGGTTTATCGCGAAGGCGAGAACTGAGATTCAGAACTCCAACCGACTTCTTCAGGCTCTTCTATAACTCCATAAAAAAGGGCGACCAAATCGGCCGCCTTTTTTGAACTTTGAATCCACAAATCACGATCGCGAAGATCAGATCAACGTTTTACGCCGAGCAGATCAAGGCTGCAAACCTGAT
>CAMBZY010000026.1 GCA_945872325.1 Candidatus Kuenenia stuttgartensis
TTTCCGACAAATCGCAGGGACTGAGCCAGCGCTCTGCTCGGCATATCGTCAGCCATGCCCAGAAGGACTTCCGGGAGCGGCAATTCTGCCTGAGAGAGTCGGCCCACGATCTCTGTCAGCCGACCCATCTCTTCAACAGTCAGCCCAAATGAAGGTCTGGGAGGGACTTGTGGCGTCTGGTCGATCATGACCGCACCGCCAGTTTCGATCTGGAATCGTCATTCAAGGAGCGAATCATTTTACGACAGGCTCCGGTAAAGCGAGGTGAGCGGCAGGAACATCATCAGGCCGTACATGAGAGTAAAAAGTCCGCCGATGATTACGAGGCAGAGAACCGGAAGCAGGCTCGTGCTGAGGATCATTCTGTCACGGGCCAGCCGATTGTAATTCTGGGCGATCAGGCGGAGGCTTGCGACGCGATCTCCGGAAGGCCCACGCCAGGTTACGGCCCAAGCGCCTAAAACGGGTACGCCTGCAGCTTTCCAGTCCTCGATCGAGGGCTGATGGCCGGCTCTAAGAAGTGCAGTGAGGGCTTGCATTTTTTCGATCATTTGAGGTTGACCACCGACTCGGGCTGCAAGTTCGACAGCGTCGGCTTCGGGCGTGCCGTGTTCGATCAGGACGGCCATCATGTCGGTCCAGTAAGCCATTCGGGAATCGCTCCAGGCTTTGCCGAGAAATGGCAGGCGTTCCGCATGGCGTTCGGAAAATCGGCCGAATCGGATCCCTAAAAGACTGATCAGGAAGAGACTTCCAGCGATGACAATGACCCAGGTTTCAGGAATGAACATGCCTTTGACCTGCGTGCTGAACTGACCGATGAAGGTTAGCCAGCCGGGTATAAGGGAGCGGGAATCGATCATGGTATCGAGCATAATGGGTACAATCTGAGTCAGAACAAACAGGCTCAGGAGGGTTGCAACCACCGCGACTATCAAAGGATAGATCATAGAGACAACGGCCAGACGGCGCGATTCCTGACGGAGTCGGGCGAGTCGGGTGAGGTCGTCGAGCATTTCTGGCAATCGCCCAGACTGCTGGCCCGCCTTGAGCAGGGCGACATATTCGCCGGGCAGGGTGGTGGAGAGTTGAGCGAGTGCTGTTTCGAGGTTCTGGCCTTGCTGGAGGCGATCGGTGAGTTGGCGGATCAATGAGCCTGTTCGACCAGGCCAATCGGCAGCGACTGCCTTGAGGCCAGACTCAAGGGGTAGGCCTGCACGTAAGATACCTGAAAGTAAGTTGTTAAATGCGATGAGATCTTCGGCCCTAAGCTCGGTAAAGTCACCATGTGATGAAGGTGGACCGCTGGTTGGCCGAGTCATGTCATTCCTGAAGCGGGCTGGTAGTTTTAGAAGTCGTGTGATTGTTCAATTTCAGTAGAAACGAAACCATCAGCCGTGTCAATCAGGTGCAGATGAGAATATCGGATTTGATCTTTGTATCGCTAAATTTTGAAGGGAAAGGGGTAGACATGATTCCGGCTGAGGACGTTTAATACCTACTGGATATGAATCTGTTGTGAGTCATATCATCCATACATAGTGAAATGGAAGGGAACGAATATGCGTATTTCCGAATCAACAATCAAAGCGGCGATTTCTCATCCTGACATATCCATTCAAGTTTGTGCTGCGAATTATTTTAAAAACTCGTTCTCAACAGACCCGGAAATAGCGACTCTTATACTCAAGCACTTGTCCGATGATGGAATGGAATTCAGTCAGAGTAGTTTGATTTTTAATCTTGCAAATTTGCATTTGACAGAAGAAAATATTGAAACTTTGATTAAGCATCTGAATATAGAATCAAACGACGTTAATCATTTTCGCGCAGCATTCTGCATAGCATTGATAAGAACTGACGGAAATCAATTTCTGGATCGGTACCAGGAAATCATTGATTCGCGGTATTTCTTTCAGCCAATGCTGCATATTTTTAAGCTTCGTAAGGAATTGCTTGCGTATGATGAGTCGAGATGCTGGAGGGAGCTCGAAGACTACTGCATGAAGCGAACCGCTTATCTCATTTCACTTCCCAATGAATATAGGTATTATGGTGAATTTGACATTGCCTGGTGTTTCGCAGATGCTATCGTCCGATTGGGTTGGAATTGCGAGGAGCGAATTCTTTCAATTCTAAGTCAGGATCTTGTTGACAATAAAACAGAAAATGGTATGGATGCAACTGGACTTGAATTTCTTCAGGATGTCGCTGTTCACATTGCTGGTTTATTAAAGATGGAATCGATCGTTCCTGTCTTGGTTTCGAGGATATACGGTACCGAGGAAAGCGAACATTGGGAACGGTCAGAGGTGGATTCACTCATCAGGATCGGGACACCTGAGATTGTAGACCTGATTGCCAGTAATTATCTCCTTTCGAATGAGGAGTTTCAGTATCATTCGAGAGACATATTGGAGAATATTAAAACCGATCACGCTTGCAACACATGTCGTCAACTCCTTGCAATGACTGATAATCTAGACCGTCGATATGATTTGGCTGAGGCCATGCTTAATCACTTTGAGACGGATGCCATCGAATTTGGCAGGGAATTGGTTTTAGGGAACGAAGAAGACATGTCATCCGAATTTCTGAGAGAAAATCTGATTCAATGCTGCACCATCATGGATCAATTCTTTCCTGAATTCGATCAAGTGTTAAGTTTGGTAAATGGAGATGGAGATGGAGATGGAGATGGAGATGGAGATGGAGATGGAGATGATTATGAAATTAGTTTTGATGGAGGTTTTGATGGAGGTTTTGATGAGGAAGAAATGATGAAAATGTTTCAGCAGCAGTTGGCCTATGAATTACAATCGCAGAATGATTACTTTTCATCTCAACCCATGATTGATGTTGGTGTTTCAACGGCTGATCAAAGACAGATTCCAATCGCAGGGAAAACTTTTAAGGCAGGAAGAAATGACTCTTGCCCATGCGGCAGTGGCAAGAAATTCAAGAAGTGCTGTATGAATCAAAGTTGAATTTAAGATTTCAAAAAACAATTAAAAAGAAAAGGGTGGAATCCATTCGATTCCACCCTTTTTTTCAGCTCGTAGAAATGCAATCAGTTGGCAAGGGCTTTTTCGATTGCGGCGGTGACTTTTTCGCTTTCAGGGCTTTCGCGAGGCTCAAAACGGGCGATGATTTCGCCGTTCTTGCCGACCAGGAACTTGGCAAAGTTCCAGCCGATGTCGCCTGAGAAACCTTGAGCGTTGGTCAGTTCCTTGTAGAGAGGGTGAATGCCTTCGCCCTTGACCACGATCTTTGAGAAAAGTGGAAAGCTGACTTCGTAGTTTGACTTACAGAATTCCTTGATATCAGAATTCGAGCCTGGCTCTTGCTTGCCGAATTCGTTGGCTGGGAAGGCCAGAACTTCGAAACCCTTGCTGTGGTACTTCTTATAGACCTTTTCCAGGCCTTCGTATTGAGGTGTCAGGCCGCACTTGCTGGCGGTGTTGACGATCAAGAGAACCTTGCCCTTGTAGGCATCGGCCAGCTTGACTTCTTTGCCGTCAATATTTTTGACTTCGTGGTTCAGCACGTTGGCGCCGAAGGCCAAAGCCTTACGGCCAGCCAGGATAGCAGCAGAAAATGCGACGAAAACGCGTCGTGAAAGCTTCATCAGTCGTTGCTCCTCAAGAGGATTGATAGCAGAAATCCGAACCGTGTAGCCCTGATCCTAACCGTTGGTCGATTGAGTCGCAAGGCTTCCTTTGTTTAAGATGATCGTATTCGCTGTGAAATCAAGTCCCTGACCGTCAAAAAATCGGGCGGTCAAGTTCAAGTCCATCAATATGAAGAGATTATGAACGAATCTTTCCGGACAGAAGGCGCGATCAGAGCTTTGGCAAACGCGGCCTTGCATGCTCATCAGGATGGTCGCCGTCAGGTTGAACCGATGGACTTGCTCTATGCCCTTCTGGCCGATGAAGAGAGTCAGGCGGCGGTTCTTCTAACTCGGTTTGGAATGACAGAAACTGCACGATCAGAATGGGTTACAGCACAATCTGGTTTGGCAGGAGCTAGTGAGTCTGCCCTATCCGAGACCGTTCAAGAGTCCCCAGTTTCTCAAAAGATCACGCATTCTCAGCCTTTGAAAATGGCCTTGGCCGACGCCGATCTCTACCTGAGAGCCATCGATCGCTCCCGGCCGGTCGGTACCGAAGAAATTCTTTACGGCTTGATTAGCAGCAATAAAGAGGCGGCTCGCGAGGTTCAGAAACTGGTTGCCGAGATGGACCGATTGAAGAACTATTTTCATCGCCAGACGGATGAAGAAACCGAGTTTTTGCCCTTGCCTGAAGGTTGTGACCCACTGGTTTTGATTGATTCCGTTGAAACCGCCGACATCGCCAGAATTATCGATGCCGCATCAAACCGGGTACGTGAGGGGCTGAGGGTGATTGAGGATTATGCGAGGTTTGCGCTTGATGATCCGTCTTTGACACGAGGTTTGAAGGATGTCAGGCACCGGCTGAAAGAGGCAATGACGGGCTTTCCAGCCGAGATGATTATTCCACAACGTGATACCAAGGGAGATGTTGGGACGCATATCATGGCGGTTGATGAAGGCATTCGCACAAGTCCGCGAGATGTTCTGATCGCAAATTTTAAGCGAGTGGCTGAAGCCCTGAGGTCGTTGGAGGAGTATGCAAAGCTATTTGATGTCTGGGTATCAGGCCGATTTGAAGTGCTCAGGTACGACCTTTACACACTTGAGAAGCGAATGATTTTAGCCGTCACAGGCGTTCGCACATTGGCATCGGCCAAACTCTGTCTTTTGATTGGCAATTTGCCAACTCTGGGAGATTTGGCGTGGGTCGTGTCAGAGGCGATTGAGGGAGGCGTGGATTTTATCCAGCTTCGGGAGAAAAACAGGCCTGATCGAGTCTTGCTGGAACATGCCCGGGAGTTGCGAATTCTGACGGCCAAGGCGGGAGTTTTGTTTGCCGTGAACGATCGTGTGGACATTGCAAGAATTGCAAGTGCCGATGCCGTACACCTTGGCCAGGATGACTTTACGGTGCGTGATGCCCGGCGATTGGTTGGTCCGCGGTTGTTAATGGGCGTTTCCACTCACGAGCCAGGCCAGCTTCGTAAAGCGGTCACGGATGGGGCCCAATATCTCGGTGTCGGCCCAGTGTTTTCGAGCCAGACGAAAAATTTTCATGAAACGGAGATCGCAGGTCTGGGGTATGTGCGTCATGTTTCGGAAGAGACGACACTGCCATGGTTTGCGATCGGTGGAATAGATACGGAAAACATTGATCAGGTGATTGAGGCAGGAGCCTCGAGGGTGGCAGTGAGTTCGGCGATTTTGAAGGCAGAAAGGCCTCGGGTGGCAGCCCGGATCTTGCGGGAGAAGCTGGATCGGGTTTGAGTTCATTTCAACCGGGAAAAAAGTTAAAAGCGGCCAGATGTGGTCTATCTGGTATGGCGAGCTTTTAAAAAACATGTGGTCTCTTTCATAATATTGAGAAACATGTTACGAATAGAAGGTGTCGAGAATTTCCTACCTTGTAAGAACCAAGGTTGGGAGATTTTCGCAAGCTGAGAAAAATTCCAATGTCCGACGACTTTTTTTCCGCAGACGAATCGGGTGACGCGGCAACTTTTGAAGCAAATGAAGCTTTGATAAGGAGCCGTAAGCGTCGTCGTACCAAGGTGATTGCTCTGGTAGCACTTGGATCTGTGGGGGCACTTGGGATTTATTCGTGTGCGAGTTCGCAGACAGATGATACCTGGCAAGGCGCCGATAGCGGTCAGGTGGTCGATGGAACTGGCGTAAATGGCACAGCGACTCAAGCTGACGGTACTCCAGTGGCCTCGCGCGGTTATCGGCCAAGTATCTGGCCATGGTTTTGGATATTGAATTCAGGTCGTGGATACGGCGGTAGTTATGGCGGTCGAGCCCCGGCTGGTAGCTATGCTCCGACGAGTGGTTTTTCAGGGTCAAACACTTCCTCCACTGCCGCAGCACCACGATCTCCGTCCACAAGCACTGGTAGTGGAAGTACATCGGGTACTTCGCGAAGCGGTTTTGGATCGATTGGCAAGGCTTTGAGTGGGGTGTCTTGAAAGTCTTGTTTTCCAGTTTGATCAGAAAAAATCAGCAACGAGGTTTAGGCAGATGCGCCGAATGACGATTCTGCCCAGACCCAACTGGCAGGAAAAAGTGGAATCCAAAGGACTGACGATCCACTCGATGGATGGTCGGCCATACTGGAATGAATCCGCCTGCTATTTATTTTCGCAAGATGAAATTGATACACTTGAGACAGCGATTACAGAGCTCTACCGGATCTGTGTGGAAGCCACAGGAGTGGTGATCGAGCGTGGATTATGGGATCAGTTTGGAATTCCTGTTGCATTTGCCGATTGGATCAAGCAGTCGTGGGAGGTGGATCAGCCGTCGGTTTATGGCCGGTTTGACCTGTCGTGGAACGGTTCTGGGCCGCCGAAAATGCTTGAGTTTAATGCGGATACACCGACATCACTGGTTGAGGCCAGCGTGATCCAATGGTTTTGGTTAGAGGATCGTGTTGCAGATGGTTTGGGCCAGGGTTGGGATCAATTTAATAGCATCCATGAAAAGCTGATTGCATCATGGACAGAAATTGGAGCCTCAGAGAGGGTCGCCAAGTTGCATGTGGCGGCCATGACCGATCAACCAGAAGATATGATGACCACCGTTTATATGCTGGATGTGGCGAGGCAGGCGGGGCTTGAAGCCAGCCTGATTGACATGTCAGCGATTGGATATAACGCCGTCCAGCGCAGTTTTGTCGATTTAATTAACGACCCGATTGACATGATCTTCAAGCTATATCCTTGGGAGTGGCTTTTACGTGAACAATTTGGGCGGTCGCTTTCAGGGGCTGAATGCCTTTGGGTGGAACCGCCCTGGAAGATGATCATGTCGAGCAAAGCGATTCTGCCATTATTATGGGAGTTGTTTCCGAACCACCCGAATTTATTATGGGCTGGTTGGGAGAAGCCATCGAGTGGAGTTGGAAATTATGTGTCCAAGCCAATTTATGGACGGGAGGGTGCGAACGTTCAAATTGAAACCGCGGATGGAAGCACGATTGCATCTCAAGACGGTCCTTATGCGGACGGACCTTTCAGTCAGAGAATTTATCAGGCCTATGCCCCGTTGCCGGAATATCAGGGCAAGAGGCCAGTGATTGGCGGTTGGGTGATCGGTGGTGAGTGTGCAGGCATTGGAATTCGCGAGGACGATGGCCCGATCACCACGAATTTCAGCCGATTCGTGCCACATGCGATTGAGGATTAGTAAACGCGATTTTGATGGAGAATCATATTCGTAAACATCTTTTTAATTAAGAGGATTTGGCTTTTTGAAGTTTTTATACTTTTGCGGTGATTTTTAAGTTGGCCTGAATGGCTTGCCAAGGCGCCTTAAAATATGCGATATTCTAATAGATCAGAAGCATGAACAGTGAATGAGGCCTGTATTTTGGGGGTTCGATGGAGCTGACGTTTGAGTGTCCGGAATGTCGGGCGGTTGGTCGCGTGAAAAACGCCGACTCCGCGACCGAATTCGTTTGCCAAAGTTGCCAGTACAAGCGTCAGGCGAAGGCGGGAAGCGTCACTCCTGAAGGTGTCTGTCATTGCCCATACTGTGGTACTGAGAAGCTTTACATCCAGAAGGACTTCCCTCAGGGGCTGGGTGTGACCATCGTGGTTGCAGGCTTTGCGTGGGCCACATATTACTGGTATTATGTCCGCCCACTGGCGGCCTATGCTGTGTTGATGGGGTCTGCTTTGCTTGACCTGATTTTGTGGAAAAAAGTTTCCGACGTCGCCATGTGCTACCGATGTTTAGGGCAGATGCGTGGCCCTGATGTGAAGCCATTGGGTCGATTTGAGCCGTTTGATCTGGAGGTTGGTGAAACGTTTCGTCAGGAGCGGATGCGGGTGGCAGAGCTCAAGGAACGTCAGACTCAGTCTGTCAAGCATTGATCCAATGTGCGTAAGGCATGATTGTGATTTGAGATAAGTCAGGTACAAAAAAATAACAAAGTCTGAGAGAATTGTCCCTCGCCATGTCTAAAGAGAAGGTACAGAATCTGGTGAGGGACGACCTGCGTGACGTTGTGCGGGGCGAGTTGAGCATCAGTGCAGTCACTTTGGCGTCGTTCGCTGGCGATGCTGGCGTCTGGGAACAAAAGCCGCTGGCCATGGTGGCCCCCCGCGAAGAGACTGAGGTGGTGGCCGTGTTGGTATACGCGGCAGAGCAAGGGCTTAGCGTGCATCCTCGAGGGGCAGGGCAGGGCGTAACAGGCGAGTGCCTTGGGGCAGGAATTATTTTGGATTGTTCGCGGCATTTGCGGCGAATTGTGGATATTGGTCCTGATTGGATCACGGTTCAGGCAGGTGCAACACTGGCGGAAGTGAACTCGATTCTGGGCGAACGCGGGCGAAGGTTGTCGGCAGTGCCTTCAGGTTCCGAGGAATCGACGATCGGTGGTTGGATCAGTAGTCTGGGCAGTTCAACAAGTCCGGTTGAAGGCACTGTTGCGGATCAAATTCTTCATGCCAGACTGGCGTTGGCAAATGGGTCGATTCTGGAACTTGGACCAAGGCCGATGGTGGTCTCGGACGAAATCGGTGAGGCCGACCCTGACGAGTCGGGCCTGATGGCCAGGCTCACTCGCATTGCTCAGTGGCGAATGGATTTATGTGATGTTGCGTCCAATGAAACATGGGCAGATCAGTCGGGGATGGTTCTGGCGGGATTGATGGACAGCCGTCAGAGAATTTTGAACCCCCAGAGAATTCTGGCAGGGGCCAGAGGAACACTTGGAGTGATCCTCGAAGCCACTTTACGCACGGTTCCGGTGCGTCGTTGGTCAGCCTGGGCTGTGATTGGATTTGATCTGCCCGAGCGTGCCGCCGATCAATGCTTGAAATTACCGTGTCAGGAATCTCTCGAATCGGCTGAGATTATGGATTGGAGGAGCATTGCCCTGGCATGCGATCATCAGGGCGAGTTGAAATCGTTTTTCCCCGATCCTACACCGGTTGCGGCTGTGGTACGGTGGGGTGTTGATGATGAATTTTCGGCTGAAAAAATTGTTGGCGAATTGCAATCAAAATTTCAACCGAATGCCGCATATATTCGAACACAAGTGGTTGCTCAATCGCAACATCCGCTTGGTCAATGGCGATTTGCTGCCAGATCAGCGCTGGGCGGACGGCCTGGAGCAGCCTTGACCCGACCGGTTTTTGAGTCGATCACAGTCAAGCCTGAGGCGGTTTCCGGGCTATTGTCACAAATTGCGGCCGCATCGCAGATGGCACGATTGAATGTGGGGATGACGGTTTCGCCGCTCACAGGCCGCATTGTGGTGGATCCGATTTTTGACCCGACTCAGTCCATAGACGAACATCAAATTGCAGGCTGGCTTGATTCGCTGGCGGATTTGACATTAAAGTCAAACGGTGTAATACGTGGTGTGGAGCCTTGGCTGAGACGCGTTCGTGGATCGGCATTGACCAGACAATTTGCCGACCTGAGACCTGTTTGGCGCGAGATCAAGACATCATTTGACACGGGCGGGAGGCTTAATCCAGAGGCTTTGCCCGGCGAGCCCAGGCCCGATTTAAAGTTACGGGTTTTATCGATACCAGCCGGCCCCAATCCGATGCTGAACCCGGCACTACCTAAATCAAAAATTGCATTGAGGATGCTCGATCCTGAATCGACCATCGACACATTTCCGTTCCTGCCAGTGCTGGAACCAGATTTAAACTGGCCTGAAGATCGAGGGCCGCAACTGTCGGCATCGGCCTGTAATTCTTGCGGCGCGTGTCGGTCCGTGGAGCCAACGAGCCGGATGTGCCCGAGCTTTCGGGGCGATCGAGCTGAATCGTCTTCGCCGAGAGCACTGGCAGGCCTGATCCGTCAGGTTACGGCCGGCACGATTGACCCGACTTTGTGGGGTTCCGAGCAAGTTAAAGAAGCTGCTGAGGCCTGTTTTCATTGTCAGATGTGTCGATCGGAATGCCCGGCAGGGGTGGATATTTCCGGGCTCATGATTGAAGCCAAAGCGGCCGCGGTGGCGAACCACGGGCTTGCTCCGAAAGATTTCTGGCTTTCCCGGGTCGATGTTCTGGCCAGAATGTCGAGCTTTTTCCCGGTCATTGCAAATGCAATTCTGAGCCATGGTCAGTCGAGATGGCTGCTTGAGAAGGTCACAGGATTATCAAAGCATCGGCGACTCCCAGCCGTTCGGCGATGGTCGTTTATTCACAGGGCCGATTCGCGAGGCTGGTGTCGTCCCAGGCCTCAAATGCAGGGCCCCCGAGTGGCTTTGTTTCTTGATATTTTGACCAACCACTTTGATCAGGATCTAGCGGAAACCACGGTCGAATTCCTGAAATGGGCCGGCGTAAATGTTTACGTGCCGAGCCGTCAGCGATCTTCGGGTATGCCAGCCCTGGTGGTGGGCGATCTGGACCGGGCACGCGAATTGGTCAGGGCCAATCTCCGAGTGCTTGGTAACGCTGTAAGGGATGGCTACACCATTGTTTGCATTGAGCCCACCTCGGCGATGGTAATCCGCGATTTTTACCCTCGTTTGACGGACGACCTCGATGCCCGACTGGTCGCGGATAATACTCTGGAACTGAGCACTTACCTGGCCGGGATGGCTGAGCGTGGCCTTTTGCCTGAATCACGCCATATTTTGCATGGGCGGATCGGGTATCATCAGCCCTGTCATTTGCGGGCCCTTGATGTAGGAAAGCCTGGGTTTGACCTTGTGAAACGAGTTCCAGGAGTTTCTTTGGAATTTATCGACAAAGGCTGTTCAGGTATCGCCGGTCCGTTTGGATTTTCGCGGTCCAACTTCCGTAAGAGCCTGAGGATCGGTCATCAGTTGCGTGCCCGGCTCAAGGACGACGATATTGATGTGGGTATGACGGAATGCCTGAGCTGCCGCATGCAAATGGAGCAGGGGATTACCAAACGAAGTCACCACCCGGTAGAGATTCTGGCGATGGCTGCCGGATTGAATCCAGAGTTGAGAGCGGTCTGGAATCAGCCCAAGGCCAGAAATACAATCACCTGATTTTTATGAACAGGAGTTGATAAATTGGCCGAATTGAAAACAAAAGCGCATGATGGGAACGTCAGGGCCTTTCTGGATACGATTGAAAATGAGAAAAAACGTCGCGAGGCTCATCAGCTTTGTGACTTGTTTGAAACGGCCACGGGCTTGCCCGCTGTGATGTGGGGGCCTGCGATTGTCGGGTTCGGGCATTATCATTACAAATATGAGTCAGGTCGCGAGGGTGATTTCTTTCAGGCTGGATTCTCGCCCAGAAAGGCAAATTTCAGCCTTTATTTCATGCCCGGAATTGCTGATTATTCAGAGCTTCTTGAAAAACTCGGGAAATACAAGACGGCTAAGAGCTGTTTGTATATTAACTCGATAGCCCAGATCGATATGGGGGTATTGGCAGAGATGATTCGCAGGTCGATGCAAGCCACAGGTTCGAGCGGTTGAATTAAATCTTTGTATTCGTCCATCCGCCTTTAAAATATTTGATGGCAAGCAAAAGGCCCCTGAGATTTAAGTCGACGAGCATTGCGACCCAAGCTCCCTTTAAGCCCATGGCCCAGAAAGAGCCATCTTCAGGCCGCGCCAGAATATAAGTGACTGGAATACGGAACAGGAAAAATCCGATTGTTGCATTATACCAAGGCGTTCTGGTTTCACCTGCTCCACGAAATGTGGTGGCCAGTACATTGATTGTGGCCAGGCCGGGCATGGCAAATGCAACGACTGGTAGCATGGGTGCGCCGGTTGCGATGAGTTCGGGTTTGCCTGATCCCAGAAAAAGCTGAAACATTTCTTCATCCAGAAAAAACATTGTCACGCCCATAAATGCCAATAAGACATTACCGAGCAGAAGGCACATATTTGCGGCTCGTTTGGCAAGTTCTGGACGATTGGCGCCCAGATATTGGCCTGCAAGGATGCCGGCAGGGGCTGCAAATCCACCCACCATGAGGTAAGCGATCGACTCGCATTTGATTGCAACTCCGTGTGCGGCTGTCGAAACGGCTCCGAGCCGATTGATCAGCGACAAAAACCAGAGTTGACCAGTGATTCCCGTGGCGGTTTCACCTACGGTAGGAAGGCTGATGCGAACAATCCGTCGCGTCCGTTCCCAGCATGGTTTGATGGTGGATCGCTTCAGCCTCAAACCGCCCCTGCCTTTGATTAATGCCATTAAAATTAAGATCCCACCCACGCCTTCACCGATGGCTGTGCCGGCGGCCACACCTGCAATGCCCCACTTGGGCAGGCCCATAAAGCCGACAACGAGTGCCCAGCTTAATATCACATTAATCAGATTGACAACGCCCATGACCATCGACCCGGTTCGAGTATCGCCCGCCCCGGCCAGGCAGGACATGCCGACGATTCGGATCGCGATGAGTGGGCCCACAGCAACGATGATCTGGAAGTAAGTGATTGCGGCTTCGGCAGAATCGCCTGACATGTTCATGCCCAGGACGATGGACCTGGCCAGAATGATTCCGAAAAACTGGATAAAGAAGCCTGCAACGAGTCCTAAACTCATGGCCACACCGGTGATCCGATTGGCTTCGTCGCGATCGCCGGCGCCGATCATACGAGCCACCAGTGCAGAGGCTCCGGCTGAAACCACGGCGAGTAACCCGCCCATGAACCAGGAAATATAAGTGGCCACAGTGACGGCCGCAAGGTCGTCAGACGAGAGATACCAGCCTGTGATGAGCGTGTCAGAGAGTCCGACGAGATAGATCAAAGCCTGCTGAATCAGCACTGGCAGAGCCAATCTCCAGATTGTGCGGAAAAGTTCGAGATCCGTCGGGGCCGGATTGGCCTGATTTTCCGTATTCACACTTTCACGCTCCTTCGTTCCCAGCTATTGGGCTTTTTGCGGATTCAGCTTATCATAAGGAACAAGTTCGAGTCTTGACGATTTTTGAAACGCGGAAGAGGTTCCCCTGTGCCGAACGCCCGAATCCTGGATGGCAAAGCCCTGGCCAATCGTCTGCAAGCGGAGCTTGCTCAAGAAGTTCAGGCGTGGTCGGCCGTCACTGGAGTGAAGCCTGGACTCGCCGTGGTTTTGGTAGGCGCCGAACCAGCCTCTATGGTTTATGTACGCAATAAGCGCAAGGCCGCCCACTCTGCCGGATTTGAAGATCATCTCATTGAGATGCCCTCAGACATTAGCCAGCAAGCACTTGTGGACGAAGTGGAAAAACTTAACGCCAATCCAGCCGTCCACGGAATTCTGGTCCAGTTGCCCCTGCCAAAACATTTGGATAGTGAGCAGATCCTCCGCCGGATTCGTCCGGAAAAGGATGCTGACGGGTTTCATCCTGTGAATATGGGGCTACTCGCTCTGGGGACACCCAAACTCGTTCCATGTACACCTTTAGGGGTCAAAGAACTACTCATTCGAGAGTCCATTCCGACCAAAGGCAAACGCGTGGTGGTGGTGGGTCGATCGAACATCGTCGGTAAGCCGATGGCTCTTCTGTTAATGGCCAAAGGTGAAGGCGGCGATGCCACCGTAACCATTGTCCACACAGCCTCTGAGGATATGCCTGGACTGTGCCGGGAGGCCGATATTCTGGTCGTCGCGGCCGGTCAGCCTGAGATGGTCAAAGGCAGCTGGATTAAGCCTGGTGCCGTGGTGATTGATGTCGGAATTCACCGGCGAGCGGATGGATCACTTTGTGGTGATGTCGATTTTGCAGAGGCTTCAGAAGTGGCTTCAGCCATCACACCAGTGCCGGGCGGAGTCGGGCCATTGACGATCGCCATGCTTTTACGCAACACGTTTGAAGCCGCTAAATCGCTGGTCAGTTCGAATCCATCGTAAATCGCCAGGAATCATCAAACCAAGAACGACGAAAAGGATCTAAAGGTCATGAAATTCGGGATATGCAACGAACT
>CAMBZY010000027.1 GCA_945872325.1 Candidatus Kuenenia stuttgartensis
AACACCGACGCCGAAGGCCGCCTCATTCTAGCCGACGCTTTGGCATATGCCGCTGAGCAGAAGCCGGCTGCGATTGTGGATCTTGCCACGCTCACGGGTGCATGCGTTGTGGCTCTTGGCAACCGAATTGCCGGCCTTTTCAGCAACGACGATCAAATGGCGAGCGACCTCAGCACAGCTTCAAGCCACGTGGGCGAAAGGCTTTGGCGTATGCCGATCGACGACGACTTCAAGGATCAGCTCAAGAGCACCGTCTCCGACCTGAAGAATGTCGGAACAAGATGGGGAGGAGCCATTACGGCAGCCAAGTTCCTCCAGCATTTTGTGGGCGACTGCAAATGGACGCATCTGGACATCGCCGGCCCCAGTTGGTCGGATTCCGACAGTTCCACACGCGATGCTGGCGGGACTGGCTGCTATGTAGCCACTCTGGTGGACTGGCTGACAAATAAAGCCCTTTGAAATAAAGACTTGTATAGTGATCCAAAAGGGGCGATTCACTGATGTGGCTCGCCGCTTTTTTTAAAACTGCGAATTGGCAATCGTCAACCGAACTTCAAGTTGACAGGCGAGACGTCGACTGTTGATGTCGAGGGTTTCGAGAATTTTAAAGACTTCCTCAATCGGCCAGTCCTCGCGACGGGCTCGCTGAACAATCCCCAGATTCTCACCATTTTTCCCACCAGCTTTATAAAGCCCGATGATTTTATCGGCGAGTGGGTTGCCGCAAAAACATCTCTGAAAGAGCCCGAAGTCAGAGTGGTCAAGCTCGTGCCAGAAAACTTGGCCCTGAAGATGCTCCACCCACCTTTGGCGTAAAAACCGGTCCCAGTGGTGGACAAGCCAATCGTGAATGGCCTTTTCGCCCAAATCACGGCCGGCTTTCTCGCTTTCAATCCATTTGTGAAGCTTCACTTCTTCATCAGTGGCTTGAATCAAGCTTTTTTGAGGCTTGCTGGAAACCATCATCGTAGTATCGCGATCTGGATGATAGATTTGGCCCGCTGAAAGAATCGCGGGAAAGGAGAGTTGATCGCACCATTATATGTTGCCCATCCATTTTTACCAACGATAGTTTTAAATTTCGAATATCTGAGAATCGTTCCTGAATCATGAATCCGTCGTCGCCTCTCATCGTCGTGCCAGTTCAGGCACCTGAATCGAGCTTTCTCTGAAAAATCACGACTAAAGGCTCTTTCTTTAACTCCTGATCCAAGTGAATCTGGCAAGCCTGAATTTCCTGACACCAATCGACAAGCCCTTGTAAATCCTGTCCGAGATATTTGTTTCCATGCTGATTCATCAGCTTCAGGAATAGATCCTCAGCACGACGGGCATGCGTGATAGCTCCTGAAGCCACACCTTCGCGAAGCTTCACTCCGGCGGCGGCAAGTTTGATGAGAGCTTTCAAAAAATCAGCGATGTCGCCTGATCGGCCCGCAGCATGCCAAAGGCCCTCCCAGACCTCGTGGGATTCCCAATAATAGCCAGCATTGAAAAGCTCGATTCCCCGCTGATACGCATCACTTTCCCTCCAGTTGGCTGGATCGATCGCCACTGGCCCCGTTTCGATGTTATGATAGGAATGGCCTGACGGATGCGACTTCGGATGTGGCCATCCTCCGCCTGGGACGTAAGAATAGGGCGGGAAATGGTTCGCCATGGGCTTTCTCTAGTTGATCCTTCCAGAATCTTTTGAGACAGAGGCGTTCAAGCCGAAATGACACCACCATCCACGCACCGTCCGCTAGTCATTCTAAACGCTGTGGGCCTGACTCGGCGATTGCTCGCCCACGCTCCCCGTCTGAACGCTCTGGCTCAGGCCGGCTGGGTAAAAAGCTTGAACGAGGTTCTCCCTGCCGTAACCTGCAGTGCTCAGGCCACCATGCTGACCGGCAAATTGCCTCAAGAACACGGAGTGGTCGGCAATGGCTGGTACTTTCGTGATACTGGCGAGGTCCGATTCTGGCAGCAATCGCGTGACCTGATTCAGGCACCCACATTCTACGATGTTCTCAAGCAGCGTTTCCAATCCAGGGGCCAAAGTTTTCGAACCGCCAAACTCTTCTGGTGGTTCAATCAAGGCGCCGATGTCGCCTACAGTGTCACTCCAAAGCCTTATTACGCCGCAGACGGGAATAAATCCTTCGGCGTTCTTGGGTCTCCCGACGGCCTCACTGAGAATCTCGAAGCCATCCTCGGCCCGTTCCCATTCCACACCTTCTGGGGCCCCAAAGCAGGCCTTCCAGCCACAACCTGGATCAGCATGGCTGGCTCGCAAGTGCTGGGCGAACATCTACCCGACCTCACCCTGATGTATCTGCCCCACCTCGATTACGAACCGCAACGCCACGGCCCATCCGGCTGCGATATGGCAAAACTGGTGAATGAACTGGATACCGCCACGACACCGATTCTTGAAGCTGCAAAGCGTGTTGGGGCTGATGTTTGGGTGGTTAGCGAATACGGTCACTGCGATGTCACCAAGCCCGTGGCCATCAATCGAGAGCTGCGCAGGGCAGGGTACCTGAATGCCCGAAGTGGACCGTTTGGGGAAGTCTTTAACCCGTTGGACAGCCGGGCCTTTGCTGTGGTCGATCACCAGTTGGCCCATATCGTGGTGCGTGACCGATCGGCAATTCAGGCTGTGGCTGATCTTGTGGCCCAGATCGATGGTGTGGCGCAAGTGCTTGTGGGCGATGCTCGCGAGTCGATCGGACTGAATCATCCAAGAAGTGGTGAAATTGTCGCTTTGTCAGCCCCCGACGCTCACTTCATCTACCCGTTCTGGCTCGACGATTCTGAGGCCCCCGACTACGCCAGAACGGTCGACATTCATCGCAAGCCCGGCTACGACGCTTGTGAGCTTTTCTTCGATCCCGTCCTCAAGTTTCCGATGTTGAAAATGGGCAGGAAACTGATCCAAAAGAAACTGGGCTTCCGCACACTTTTTGATGTGATTCCGCTCGACGCTTCACTGGTCAAAGGCAGCCACGGTCTGGCATCGTCTGACCCGCTCGATCGCCCACTCTTTATTGGCAATGGCCCAGAGCCTTTTTCCAGCGCAGAAGGTCCGATGGGCTCCGTCTTCGAATCCGTACTCCGCCACTTCGGCGAATTCTGAGAACCTCAGAACAGACGCTGGAATCGAATGTCCCCAAATTTAATCAAGAGGTCTTAACTGCTTAGCTATCCGTGCAGTTCCGTGTGAATCCGTGGCTAAAACGGCTTGAATCACGCCCTTTCAAGCAAATCGGGGCGTTGCGTTCAATCTTCGGCCCATTTCTGACACGGATCTGGCGAGGTCAAGCGAACTGTCAGGCCAGATTGTAAGTCGATCGCGATATCCGATCTCTTCAAGCAGATCCATGGTCGAATCCCAATTCACGGATCGGCCCTGTGAGCCTGTCCCAAGGCCCATAAATTCTGGATCAGTCGCGTAAACCTGCTGAATCAGGTCGTGCGCTTCCGAGGCAACCTGGACCAGATTTTGCCCTGACAGGACGAGGCGGCCTGGATCAAGACTGACAGCCAGACTCGGATGGCCTGATTCACGAATCGCTTTGGTCAGACTATCGGCCGACTCCAAACCTGCCTCACAGGCCAGTATCACTCCCACGTGCTCCGCCAGATTTCCTAGCTGTTTGAGATGGCTGAAATATAAGCTGTTGCGTTTTTCATCGGCTGTTGGAACCCCTGGAGCGGCCATCACGACCCTTGCTCCAAGCTCATAAGCCAATGTCAATGCAGACTTTAGCCTTTGTAGCCGGTCTTCCCACTGATCCACTTCAGCAATACTTCGGCGCATCGGCAAGGCAATTGCTTCAATCTCGAGATCGCCTGATCTGAGCAGGGATCGGATTTCACGACGTCCCGTCTGGCTCAACTCCTTGGGAGCGAGTTCACCAACAGCCTCTAACACCACACCACCCAGCCCAAGATCAGCAACGGTGAGCAATTGGGCTCTTAAATCGGTCGATGGTGACAGCCTGACGGCCAGACGCTTGCGAGTGATCAAGATCAGAACTCCTTTTGGGAATAGTAGTTATTGACTGAATTATAGCCACTTGCATAGCCAAATGCTTTGAGAAGACCTAAAATAAAATGACTCTCCTCTGAATTGCTCGGTTCCATTGAACCATTGGGAATGGAAAAAGACCTTGGCAAGCCTTGCTGATCAGCCCTTGGATCCGGTGACGGGAATGAAAACCGCAAAATCTTCTGCTGCAGATCAACCCATGATTGAGCCGATCAAAGCCTCTCTGGCAGCCATAAGACGAGGCGTGGCCACATTGTCTGAGCCCATCTTTCTGGAAAGCACCCGCCCCGATCCAGTTGTCAGCCGATGGTCGATTTTTGCCGCCGACCCAGCTGAGACTCTCACAATCCACGGGCTTCAAGCATCAATTCAGACTCGCGGCAGTGGGACCCGGAACCTTTTGCTGAAACCTGTCTGGCAAAAAGATCAATACACTCAAAAATTGACAGCTCTTATTTTATTAAGATACTGGACAGGTCAATGGCAGACCATTTTTCCGTCTCAGCAAAGTCACCTTCATATTCCGGGCCCTTTTAACGGCGGAGCCATCGGCTGGGTCGGTTACGACTTCGGCCGACACTTGGAAAAACTACCCGATTCCCATGATTCGACCTCCCAATGGGAAGACCTGCGTCTCGGCCTTTTCGATACTTTCGTGGTTTATGATCATAAATATAATCAGGCTCATCTCGTTGCACTGAACCTTCGCGTCAAGACTAAGAGTTCTGCCAAATCCCGGCTTGAAGTTTGGAAAAAAGCGATTTCCAAAGCGGCACGGTCAAAAAAAACTAACCACTGGCCTGGCCTTAAGGTTGCTCCCTGTCTGAATCGCCCTGAATACATCTCAAAAGTCAGTAGGGTACTCGACTACATCAAAGCCGGCGACATCTTTCAAGCCAACTTTACACACCGATTCGAAGCCATCGGCACAGGCGACCCACTGGCCCTTTATGAAAATCTGGCCAGAATCAGTCCAGCTCCATTTGCAGCCTATGCCAAATGGGCCGACAAATCGATCATATGTTCCAGTCCTGAATGGTTTTATCGAGTCGAAGGCGACCGTGTGGTGACTCGTCCGATCAAAGGCACACGCCCACGTGGCGTTACGCCTGAGGAGGACGCGGCAAATCAGTCGGAACTGCTTTCTAGTACGAAGGATAAAGCTGAACTGACGATGATTGTCGACCTCGAACGCAACGACCTTGGTCGAGTCTGTGAGTTTGGCTCTGTGAAGGTCAATCAGGCCCTCACCTTGGAAAGCTATGCCCAGGTCCATCACCTTGTTGCAGAAATCGAGGGGCGGTTGAGCCCTTATCACGATGACATCGACCTGCTGGCCGCGATGTTTCCGGGCGGGTCGATCACCGGCGCTCCGAAAATCAGGGCCATGGAGATTATCGAAGAATTGGAGACCCATCAAAGGGGCGTTTACACAGGCGCGATTGGCTATATTGGCATGGATGGGCGATCTGCGTGGAACATTTCGATTCGAACCATTGTCAGATCGGGTGATGTGTGGAGTTATAACGTGGGTGGAGGGATCGTTGCCGATAGTGTTCCTGAGGAAGAGTTTAACGAGACTTTGAGTAAGGCTGAAGGAATGAAATCTGCTCTGGAGACCCCTTACCCATGAGCAACAATCAGCAATCCTCTGAGACACTGGCTTGGTTTGAGTCGCAGATCCTCCCTCTGAATTCGATCATGGTTCCTGCAACGGATCAAACCTTTGAGCATGGCCTTGGATTGTTCGAATCTGTCCGGGCTGAACGCGGAACGGTTCCGCTCTGGCCACTGCACAGGCAAAGGCTGCTTGAATCAGCTGATCAGCTCAGGCTCCCAATCTCGGTCTCCAAACTGCCTGAAATTCAAGACTTGCAGGAATTGGTCAAGCAATCAGGCTTGGCGGATGTCTCAGCACGATTGAGGCTGACCCTGACGGGTGGATCGTCAACGGAGGCTTGCAGGCTCTGGGTGACTGCTTATCCACTTGGGATTGTGAAAACCGATGGACTGACACTGGCCGATGATTTCTGGCCGGTTGATGAGCGCGACCCCCTGATTCGCTATAAATCCCTGAATTACTGGCTCCGCCGCCGAGCTTTTGAAGAGGCTCAGGCTGCTGGAGCGGATGAAAAGCTTTCTCAGGATGCATCTGGTCACTTGTGGGAAGGTTCCCGGACGAGTTTGTTGATCGTGAAAAACCAGTCTCTGATTGGCCCGACTGAGTCTGGTCCACGCCTTTATAGCATTGCAAGCAAAGCTTTAAGTGATTTGGGGGCCGAGATTTCATTCCAAAAGATCACCACCCAAATGCTTGTTGAAGCCGATGAAGTTTTGCTTATGAATGCTTTAAGGGGAATCCTGACAGTGGGCCAGTGGAGAGGTCGCCATTTTGCAAGTCCTGGCCCGGTCGCATCGTCATTAAGGACAATCTGGCGGAAAATGTACTTTTGAGGATGCTCGCAAAGGACCACCAAAAATGAAGCTTCAGCAGATCATGAAATTGATGGATCAAATCGCCCCACTGAGGCTTGCTGAATCGTGGGACAATGTTGGCTTGTTGCTTGGCGATCCAGCCTCTGAAGTGCATAAGGTGATGACATGCCTGACTCTATCGCCTGATGTTGCTGATGAAGCAGTCACTGAAAACGCGGAACTTGTGATCGCACATCACCCGATTCTGTTTCGCCCGACCAAGGTGATTCGTGCCGACCAGGCTGGTTCCGATATTGTTTGGAAGCTGGCACGAAGGGGCATCGCTGTCATTAGCCATCACACCGCTTGGGATGGTGCTATGGAAGGCGCTAACGCCTATATAGGGAATATGTTAGGTTTGATTAACGCCCTTCCGATCCGTCCAGCGGCGGGCCCTGATTGTGTGAAATTTGTCGTGTTCGTTAGCGACGACAATCTTGAATCTGTGCGCAACGCCGCGTTCAGCGCCGGTGCAGGGCAGATTGGGAACTATCGCGAGTGCAGTTTCAGCACACCTGGGATGGGAACGTTTTATGGGCAGGAAGGGGCGAATCCGACTCTTGGCCAAGTCGGTTCGCGAGAAAATGCCGCCGAGCACCGGCTTGAGATCATCTGCTATAAAGCCATTCAAAAAAAGGTGTTAGACGCCATTAAGCAAGCTCATTCTTACGAAGAGCCTGCGATTGATATTTATCCTTTGGCAGGCGTGGCTACACAAACGAATGATGGTGTCGGGCGGATCGGAAATCTGTCGAAACCATTGACGGTTGAGGAACTTGCAAAGGCTGCCGCGATTGGCCTGAGGTCTTCAGCCACTCAATTTGGGCGTTTGCTGAACCCTGAAATGGGCAAAAAAGTGGAACGGGTCGCTATCGCATGTGGAGCGGGCGACGATCTTGTGGATTCCGCCATTTCAGCCGGCGCTGAAGCCCTTGTCACAGGAGAGCTTAGGTTTCATACGGTACTGAAAGCTCGCGAGTCTGGTCTGGCAACCGTGATTCTGGGACATTATGCCAGCGAGCGCCGGTCGATGGAATTTATGGCGGATTTGATCAAACAAAAATGCCCAGACCTGAAAGTCTGGGCCAGTCGTTTGGAATCAGATCCAATTGAGAATGTCTGAGATTAAGGGCGAAAGGATTCCGAAATTATTCGGAATCGTCGCCTTCAGGTGAGTCAGGAAGTTCCTGAAATTCGCCGACTTCATCGCTATCCGCGATCAGTTCGTCTGGTTCGATGATCAGTTCATCGTCAATCGCAGAAAGGTCTTCGGCAATGGCGATATCACCATCATGCGAGACGCGAGCTCCACGACCTGTGGGGAGCGTCAAATAAGACTGGTGCTCCCACTGACCTTGCCAAACTTTGCCAGCCCATTTTTGGAGGCTGATTTGCTTGACGGTCGGGCGATCCTCATCGCGAATCACTTCTGTCCAGGCACCGGCGTATGCGGCTCGCACTTGCGAGGCTGATTCACCAAGGCACAACAGACGCTCACCGCCGGCGGCGATGAGTGCAATGGCTCGCCAGTCTTGGGCTCCGGTGGAATTCATTTTTTTCCGATCGACTCCATGTGCGCAATCTTCTGGCAAGCACTCACGTGCGAGGCTTAAGCCACTAATATGCTGTCTGGACCACCTGATTGGCAAGCCCAAAATGCATGTTTTTTTTGAATTCACCCGTTTTATCAGCTTCCAACAGTCCAGCTTAACTGATCGTCAGCAAGACCTTCCCGTCCTTCCCTGGCTGTTCCGCCGCAACCACGGCCTGAGCGATCTGGTCAAGCGTAAACCGTGGCCCTGGAGGGGTATCCAAGACACCTTCACGAATCAGGCGAGAGATTTCCTTGAACAAAAGCAAGTTTTTCCAGAGTGGACGCTTCTGCATGTAATGCCCGAGATAAAATCCTTCAAGCCGCTTCCCAGCAATCAAAGGACGTGGGCTGATCGTCAAAGGCTGGCCGGAAAGTGTTCCGTAAACCAGCATATGTCCCTCATGTGAAAGACTTTCAAACACATCTGTCCCGCTCTGGCCTGCCACTGGATCAATCGCATACTTCAGCCCACCTTGACCCACAATCCGGGCCACCGATTCGCTCAGCGAACCGTTCCCTTCGACCAGCACCTCGTCAGCCCCAAGTGCTTTTAATTCAGGGATTAACGACTCTCTGCGAACCACGTTCAAGGTCTTGAAACCATCTCGTTTGCCGAGCTTGATGATCATCTTTCCCAGCGAACTTCCTGCGGCATTGTTCAAAATCCAATCACCGCGACGCACGCCCAAGACTTCGCGGACCATGCATAAAACTGTGGCCGGGTTCACGAAAAAGCTCGCCACTTGTTCGTCAGGCAGGTCCTTAGGTACGGGCACCACACGGTTTGCAGGCAGAACGGCATATTCCGACCAGTTCCCACCCGCTGCGTTCAGCACCGCCACCCGCTTGCCAGCCATATACTTGCCCAACAGCCCCGGGCCGGCCTTTTCAACAATTCCCACTCCCTCATAACCAAGCGATGTACCTACCTCAGGCTTCACCATATATCGGCCACGCGTGAGCATCAGATCCGATGGATTGATCGGGCTGGCGATCATCTTCACCCTCACCTGACCACGGCCTGGCTCAGGAATCGGCCGGTCTATACATTTCAGGACTTCTGAAGGTTCGCCAATCGCGGAGAGAACAACAGATTTCATGACATCGCCATTCGTTGGAACATTGTTCATAGGCAACAGCCCAGTTAGATTCGTATATTAAGAGATTAACGGCTTGACCCTGATCCCGACCACTCTCCTCTGGAGCATTTTCCTGCCATGGCTGATAAAGTTCCTGCCCAAGTCACCTGCGAATGGCTCAATCAGAATCTCTCAAATCCCGGTATAAGAGTTGTGGATATGAGAGGTTATGTGGTGGCAAAGATGGTCGAACCAGGCCTTGAGGAAGCCACCTATAAAGGCGCTTATGAAGAATATCTTCTCGGTCATATTCCCGGTGCCGTCTATGCTGACTGGACGCAAGACATTATCGACAAAACGGATTCTGTTTCCGTGCAGATCGCTCCCCCCGAAGTCTTTGCGCAAGCCATGGCTGAGCGAGGGATCAGCAACGATACGCACGTGATTGCGGTGGATCACGCTGGCGGTCAATTCTCTACGCGGCTTTGGTGGGCCTTGAAATACTATGGGCACGATAAAGTCAGTGTGCTTGAGGGTGGATATCTGCGCTGGAATGCCGAGGAAAGGCTATTGGAGAACGGCCCTGTCGAGGTTCCTCAAGGCGAGTTTTCTGTCAACATTCGTCCTGAATGGCGCAAGACTTACGCCGACCTGCTGGGTATGATCGGAAATCCTGGAATTCAGATCCTGGACGCTCGCGATACAGCCCAATTCACAGGCACGAAACGCAGGGGTTCTCGCGGAGGCCACATTCCTGGGGCGATCTCAGTGCCTCGCGAACTATTTATCGATCAAAACGGCTTGAAACCGCTTGATCAGGTGCGGAAGGTTCTTGAAGATAAAGGCATTACGCCCGACAAGCCGATTGTTGCTTACTGCAATGGAGGAGTGGCTGCGACGATCGCCCTCTTCGCGCTCGATCAGCTTGGTTACGACCAACTTTCGAACTATGATGGATCTTGGAATGAGTGGGCTGAACGGCCTGAGCTGCCTGTTGAGAAATGACGTTAAAACCGCTTTAATCTTCAACGAGGGGCTTGCTATCGCTGGTGCCGAAGAAGGTGGCGATTTTGGCTCCAGCTGTTAGCAGACGCTTCATCGAATTTGAGCTTAGACGATCGACCTGGCTATACCAGATGGTGATCATCTGAACAAATTCGAGCATTTTCTGAAGTTGCTCGCCGGTATACTGGTCCGTATCTCCACCGGTTTTCGCTTCTGCCACGCAATGTTCCAACAGAGAAATTGTCGGATCCATCTCACGTCTTTTGCGTTCTGCCATGATCACCCTAAAGGTTTCCATGACGTCCTTTAGAGCTTCGAACCGATCCCGGCGGTCGCCAATCAGGTGGACTTTTTTTATCACGCCCCAGGTGATCAATTCTTTGATACTTGTGGAGACATTGGACCGGCTGACGTCCAGAAGAAGACTGATCTGCTCTGCATCCAATGGATCGGGAGAGACGAACAACAAAGCGTGCACCTGAGCCATCGTCCGGTTGATTCCCCAGGCCTGCCCCATCTCGCCCCAGTGGAGAATGAATTTTTGCGATGCCGGCGTGAGGATCATAATCACTCTTTTCTGTCATGACAGAAATGTTCGTTTGGACTGTTATACCAGTATATTCGTAATCTTTGAAAACTCAAGCAGCTTAACACGACGAATTTTGGTTTGAATAAGAACTGGTCAGAGAAGGTTCCGAAATTTTAGAGCCAAACCAACCGGGGCTAGCGCCAAGAACGGCTAGATCGCCGCATGGTATTTGTCCACGGACAGGCCGTAAAACTTCGTCCCGATTTCCAATGTTATTCGTTTTCTGGTCTATGTCAAAAGATCCTCCAGCCCATTTCTAAAGAGCTGGAGAGATCACTGTCCAGTTAAAAATGAAAGAGTAATGAATCCATGAAATACGAGTTGTGGGTGATCTGAATTTCGACAGGATTTGGATTCAAGGACCAAAGGTTTTGTATGGGAGGGTATTATTGTTTGCGGTTTCGGCCTGAAGGGCCGTGTTCTTAAGTCGCTTTTGGCCTGAAAGGCCACGATTGTGTTTTGTGCGTAGCGTTCGGTCGTTTTCGTAAGTTGTTTTAAGCAGGGTATTACGGTTGATTTTATCCTGATCGTAAATCTCGCGTTCCCTTCAGCCTGCAAGCAATTTATGGGGCTCGCCAAGTCCAAGGCGGTTGGGGTGGCTTTAGAATTACCGGCCTTTTGGCCCAAAACGATCGCGTCGAAACCGACAAATTCCAAGGGGTTACAGGGGGTTATTACGGCTTCGTGATCTGACTCACAAACCAAAAGAGATCCTGTTTGGCAATGCATTCATTGCAAAAAAGAGCTTGGAGAAGAGTACCCCTAAATTCAGTATAAGACTACTATAAAAGACGTTACAGCAAGAAATCAGGCTCTTGTTGTTTTAGTAAGGGTGGCTTGATGGGATGATGCATACTGGAGTTTTGGTCTCCGTAATCGTAGAATAAAGTCCGCAAGCTGATCTTCAGCACCTGATTTTACAAAGTCGGAGTGTGCGAAGTGCCGTCAAGTAAACGTCGCGGATCTTCCAAGTACCTATTTGGCAGTCATCTGTGTCATCATCATGCAGGAAAACGAAATGGACACACCCACAGAAATGAATCAAGCTGTGCGTGTATTGATCGTAGAAGATGACCAGATGCTTGCAGGACTATTGTCCAGATTACTGACGGAAGAAGGTTTTATTCTGAGCGTTCTGCCTGATGGGTCTGATGTGCTCGACCATCTGAAGTCGAATCCATGCGATGTGGTTTTGCTCGACCTTATGCTCCCAGGGCGTTCTGGATTTGAAATCCTGAAAGATATTCGTGAAATCAGTGATATTCCGGTCATCGTTCTGACGGCTTTGATTACAGAAATGGAGAGGATTCGTGTGTTCCAGCTCGGGGCCGACGATTACCTTTCCAAGCCTTGCTTTACGAGCGAGCTGGTTTTTCGAATCAACAACTCTCTCAAACGTCAGAAGCCGACCGAGAAGAAGCTTATCTCCTTCGGGCCATTGCAACTCGATCCCGATTCCAGGACTTTCTATCTTGATGGCAAGGATCTGAATCTCACAGAGTTTGAATTCGAGATTCTGTCCGCGCTGGTGAGCAGCTCTGGCAAACCGCTAGACCGGAAGTCGATTTACCAACATGTGGCCGGCTATGAATTCGAATTCAATTCGCGGAATATGGATGTAAAAGTTGCCCACCTCCGAAAAAAACTGGGGAAGTGGCATGGCATGATTCGTACGGTCTGGGGTGTTGGTTATGAAATTGTCATTCCGGACACAATATGAAAAGCATCACACTGCGTCTGGTCTTTCTGGTGCTTTCGGCACGTTTAATGGTGTTGATATTAATCAATTTCTTTGATGTACCAACTATATATACTTTACCCAAGCCTTGGATCCTGATTGTCTTGGTGATTTATCTGTTAATCATCTTTTATTTTGATATTTGCAGGCCGCTCATTAAAATTGAAAGAACGATGGACAATTATGCCAATGGGGCGTTTGAAGAACGAATTCGAACCAGACGCAAAGACGAAGTGGGCCGGATTGCAACTAATTTTAATAAACTTGCAGATCGCGTTCAAGGGCTGATTCAAACCGAACGACGGATGGGAGAGAATCTGGCACATGAATTGCGACTGCCGCTGGCACGTATGGCTCTGCTGACGGATCTGATTCTAAAGCGTCCCGAAGAATCAGGGAATATCGAGCTTCTGAAACGGGAAATTATGAGCCTTTCTGGAATCTCCACAAGTCTATTAAGGCTTGCGCAATACGAACGAAAAGAATTTGCAATCCAGACGGAAGTCTTTCCTGTTGAACAACTCATCCAGGAAATTGTATCTCTGGCTCATTTTACGGCGGTCTCAAAAAACTGCTCGATAAATGTGGAAGTCTCCACTGGACTGACTTTAATGACAGACAGATCGCTTCTCCAGATTGCAATATCCAACCTTATTGACAATGCCATTCATTACACTCACCCTCATACCACAATTTCGGTCACAGCGTTTGTCGATCACCCCAACCATCTGGTTCGAATTCTTGTGAGAGATCATGGCAGCGGAGTGCCTCCTGAATTTCTCGAACGCATCCTGCTCCCGTTTGAACGGGTCGATTATTCCCGCAACAAAGGGACAGGTGGTATTGGCCTGGGGCTTTCAATCGTCAGGTCGATTGTCAAATGCCTGAACGGAACGATTCATCTGCAAAATCAGAATCCTGGTCTTCAGGTAGAAATCCAGCTCCCTGACACGGTGGTCGTACTTCCCAAAATTTAAGTCCCTTGTTTGGTTCATTCCTTCACGCCTTTAGAATAACCGGCTTACCCATCTCCTGATCCCATCCGCCAGATTTGATCAGGTTTTGCGACTGGTTTTCCCCTAGATGATCCTTATCGCGACATCACGACTATCCAGACAACTTCTCGAGACCTCTAAACAAACTCAAGGTAATCGGCAGTAATCATTTATGATCGAACCAGATAGGCTCTTCACGAATTCTTCATCTATGTAAATGATCCGTTAACATATGTAAATTTACATGTTACAATTTTGTAACACTCATCCCTAAAACAGGTTACGCTCTTCTGGCAGATCCGTCGCTTAAACCTGTCTTGTTCACACGAAATAAGTTGCGTAAGTTTGCTTCGTTGATCTTCGATGATCAGGACTCTGTCCACCGAAATCGAGTGGCGTCCAGCTCATCGCTAGAAAACCTTGGAATAGTCAGCACTAACGACATTGATCCAACCATCTGAACCAAAGGGACT
>CAMBZY010000028.1 GCA_945872325.1 Candidatus Kuenenia stuttgartensis
GGCTTTTTAAGGCAAAGCCAGGCGGCCATGGCGGCTGGAACGTGCGGCTCGACTTCTTTTCCCTCGCCAAACATTTCGGTGAATCGGGGGAGCCACTTGCGACCCTCGGACTCTCGTAGAACGTAGTCCATCACCCCTGTCGGAGTCACGGCCGGAAACAGGGCATAATATCCCACAAAACCATCGGGCCCCTGCCCTGCCGATTTCGGCCAGACCCGCTCCAGAGCCAAATTTTCGATCAACCTGACAAGCCCGGCCTGAGCCGCCGAATATCCGCTTCCAAACCCAAGACCCTGATGGTGTCCAGAACCGACAAACACCACCACTGATCCGCCTTTAGGACTTTTTTCAAGCCACGGCAAAGCCGCCTTGATCAGATGTCCGCCGCCGATCAGAGAAGTTTCGATATCGGCCCTCCAGACGGTGGGATCGACCTGACTCAGAGGTCCAATCGCACGCATCTGGCCAGCGGCATGAACGACGGCCTCGAGACCACCCTGGGATTCCGCAAATCTCTGTACAGACTGATCTAATGACTCATAATCACAAACATCGCCAGAAAAGACTTCGATATCGGCCAGGGGCTCATCTTCCAGGAGATCAATCCGGGCTTGATCCAATCGATCCTTATCACGCGCAAACAGTGCAACAGCAGTGCCTTGGGCCACTAACGCACGTGCGGTAAAGAGCCCAAGTCCATGCGAACCACCTGTGATGAATACCGCTCGTTTTGATGACATAAGTCTTTATTTCTATGATGTTTGAGCCTTTGTCTGACAGCTTTGGCCCTGTTCGTCATGAGACCGGTGGGAACTTCTCGATTTTGCAGTATCAGGCGGATCAAATACAAGCCTTGGCCGCTTTCATTTACCAAGGGGAGCTCTGATTTTTGTGAGGATCCCTGGATCCTCTGTTTCCGAATTCATCGACTTCAGGCATAATGACTGTCAGCGGGCTTACATGAGTAACAGCCACGCAAGTTTGAATTGGAACGAGACTTCACAGTCCACTTTGATGGATCCGGAGCGACCAGAATCATGTCAGAATCAGCCCAGGATCAACCGAAAGGCTCCAAACCCGCTGTTCAGCCCACTTTGGAAGCCACTGCCAGAGTTCGGCATCTGATGGATTACTGGGAAGCCGAAATGGATCGTGGAGTGACTTTGACGGCGGAAGAAATTTGCAAAAACGACATGGATATTATTGAAAGGGTGCGCGACCAGATTGATTCGCTCCATGCCATGACTCGAATCATGACCGATATGACAGCCGCAACCGAGTCGCTTGCGACAATTGAAGCAAATCATGACCACTCGCAGAATCAGACTGTTACAAACACCTTCAGCGACCTCGATCTAGTGGCAGCTGAAGGGCTTGGGTTGATTCCAGAGAAGTCTGAGAGACAAGCCGCCGAAAGTCCGCGATTGATTGTCGGTCGATATTATCTGGAATCGTTTATTGCTCAGGGTGGCCATGGTCAGGTCTGGCGGGCATATGATCCGGAACTGCAGCGCCGGGTTGCATTAAAAATGACCCGCCCGGAGCGCATGGCAAAGCTTTCAGCCCATCAGCGATACATCGAGCAATACCGGCTTCTTGAAGAAGCGCGTAAGGTGGCCCGGCTGAAAGCGAACGGGATTATGACGATTTATGATGTAGGGATTCAGGATCCACTTGCATTTATTGTCTGTGAATTGATTGATGGGGAAGATTTATCACACCGCCTTCGCAACATAAAACCGACATTTGCAGAGGCTGTGAGGCTTTGTATTGAAGTGGCTGAGATTCTTGAAATCGCACACAAGGAAGGGTTTATCCATCGCGACATCAAGCCTGGGAATATTCTTCTCGAAAAAGGTGGGCGTGTGGTGATCACCGATTTCGGGATTGCAGCCACGTTTAATGATATTGACCGCGAGGCTGGGATGATTGTCGGAACACCGAGTTATATGTCGCCTGAACAGGCCACAGGTCAGACAGATGCGATTGCGACAACGACGGATATTTATTCACTTGGAGTGATCTTATTTGAAATGCTCACAGGTCGTCTTCCATTTGAAAATGAATCGACTCCAAAATTGCTCTCGGAAATCATTGACAATGATCCACCAAAACCGACGTCAATCGACCCACTGATTCCATTGCCACTGGAACGAGTCTGCTTGAAAGCGTTGAGCAAAACTCCTCTGGATCGTCAGCATAATGCAATGGAATTTTCTGACAGCCTGCGATATGCCGCACTGATTTCCAACATCAAATGGGAAAAGTCCTGACTCTGATAGTCGTAGGGCTCATGAGTATCAGACACCGGCCGAGGATGGTCGATTTGATCGGCTGAAAGACATTTGGGTTCATCCAACTCAGAAACATCTGGCCTGAGATTTTCGCCACGATCCCGCAGTCGTTTGAAAGCGATACCAAGATTTATTGCAGCTAGAGGACTTTACATCTAACCCCCGAACCGTTACAGTCAATGTATACACATGCTTCTGCTGATGACGCAACTACAGAACCAATAAAGAACATGAGATCTGGGCGTGACCTAAAATCGACAAGCCTGAAAGTCGCTATTCTAGCGATCTGGCTGTTGTTTCACGCCTTTGGGTCGGGTGGTCTGCACACTGTTCTGGAATGCGGCCACGGAGAGGCTGGCGAGACGTTTGCCCACCAGGAAACGGAATCCGCACACTGGGCTGGCCTGAAGTCGGCCCCTACGCTGGGTTCTGAGTGCGGTGCCTGTACCATAGCCAGTCAGGCGGCAGTACGGCCCTTAGAGGTTGTTTCTGTTCTGGCTGAATCAAATAGTGAGTTTTTTGCAGACGAATTATTGCTGGTCCAATCCGAAATGGACTGGTCATCAACACGCCCTCGGGCTCCGCCTTTATCCTGATCTCTGAAAAAAATATCTTGTCAAAGTCTGTGTGAGCAGTGGAATACCGATGCATTTGCTGTGAACCTAAATTCTCAATGGTTATCCCATTTCGGGAGTAACCGGCTGACATAACATCATTTTCTGATCAGGATTCATATAAATCATGCAGCGTACACACTCGCCCAGAATTGGTCTGAACGATCGTATTCGTAGAGGTTTCACTCTGATTGAACTGTTGGTTGTGATTGCAATCATCGCCGTTTTAATCAGCCTGTTGTTACCGGCAGTGCAATCGGCCCGCGAGGCTGCCCGTCGGGCCCAGTGCCTGAACAACATGAAACAGATTGGATTGGCGCTGCACACTTACCATGAAACGCATGGAGTTTTCCCACCAGGTTATGTGAGCAATTATCGTCGCGATGCAGGCGACGAAGGGACCGCTGAAGATGACATCGGGCCAGGCTGGGGCTGGGCCAGTCAGATATTGCCGCAGTTGGAGCAGTCGCCCATTCATAATGCCATCAATTTCAGTCTGACGATGACTTATGCTGCTAATGAAACCGCACAGCTCACGCGAATTACGGCTTACCTCTGCCCTTCGGACTTCACGCCCAGCAAGGTTCCCGTGCGTGATGAGTCAAACACGCAAACGATTTACACCGTTGGCACCAGCAATTATGTGGGTGTTTACGGAGTGGGTGAGATTGGCGAAGCTCCTGGGCGTGGCAACGGCGTATTCTTCAGGAACAGCCGTGTTGGTGTGAGTCAGATGATGGACGGAACGTCCAATACATTCATGGTGGGTGAGCGAAGTCATAATCTGAGCTATGCCACATGGACAGGCCGATCTGTAGGCGGCTGGCTGTTCACGACGGCATCGTTTGAAGGCGGTACGAACAAGTTCAATCCTGAGCCGGAAGAGTCGTTCTGCATGATTCTGGGGCCGATTGAATTTGAGGATGCGGATGGGTTGCCACGCACCCCGAATTATCCGGCTGCACACGTGGAAGATTACTGGAGCCGGCACCCGGGCGGGGTGAATTTCCTGTTCGGAGATGGCTCGGTGCGTTTCATTAAGAACTCGATCAGCAAGCCGGTTTACGGCTCTTTGGCGACACGCAATGGTGGAGAAGTGATCAGTTCCGATTCTTATTGATCGATCAATTGGTAATCATCACCGAAATAGGGCTGACCTTGAGGGTCGGCCCTTTTTATTTTAGCGATTTTTCATTCGACATGCGTTATACTCAAGCGAATCGAATCGATTGGGCCCATTTTTTCCAGAAGAGCTGAGAGCCACATACGATGAAAATGCCACTTCCACCACAATTGGCGCGTGATGCAGGTCGATTTCGCGACGTGGTGGGCATTCTCGTCAAGTATGGGCTTGCGGACGGGCTTCACCACTTTGACATGGGTGTGCCTGAGCGGATCTCATTTCTATTCCAGAGTCCTGATGGAACAAGGCTTTACGAGCTGTCTCAGGCAGAACGGATCCGGCTTGCGATCACAGATCTGGGGACGACAGCGATAAAAATCGGCCAGATTTTATCGACCAGAGCCGACCTGGTTGGCCCTGAGATTGCCGAGGAGTTGAAAAAACTTCAGGCCGATGTGCCAGCCGATCCACCAGAGACGGTCAGGCATGCGATTCTCGAGCAGTTTGGGCAACATGCGGACGATCTTTTTGCTGAGTTTAATGACGTGGCACTGGCCTCGGCGTCGATCGGACAGGTGCACAGGGCGAAGCTGTTTGATGGGCGTGAGGTGGTGGTCAAAATCCAGCATCCGAATATTTCGCAAAAAATCGAGACCGATTTTCGGATCCTGATTCAACTGGCTGAATGGGCTGAGGCTTACGACAGTGAATTAAAGCTCGTCAAGCCCAAGGCCCTGGTGACGGAAATGCGGAGAGTGCTGCGCAAGGAGTTAAACTTTTTGCGAGAAGCATTAAATCTGGAGCGATTTACAAGCCATTTCAAAGACGATCCCAACATAAAATTTCCGCAACCCGTGACCGAATTCTGCACGGATCGCATTTTAACGATGGATTATATTGAAGGCATACCAGTTCGGGAAATCGATCAGATCAAAGCGATGGGGATATCGGATAAAGAGCTGGCAGAACGTGGTGCGAATGTCTTTTTGAAGATGATATTTCAGGACGGTTTTTATCATGCGGATCCACACCCTGGGAATATTCTGGTGAATGCTCAGGGTCAGATCATTTTGCTGGATGCAGGCATGGTAGGCGTGATGGACGAGACGACCCGGTCGAATGTGGAGACCATGCTGGAGGCTGTGGTTGAGCAGGATATCAGGCTTCTGGAGGATGTGATCCGGCGGATTGGATCGACACCCGAGGATCTTGACAGGCTGGCATTGAGGCAGGATCTGGCAGAGTTTATCAGCGATTATGTCGATGTTCCGATCCGGCTTTTAAATATTTCGGCGGTATTGAATAATGTCACGGCGATTGTCAGGAAGCACCATATTGTGCTTTCTCCACCTTATGCGATGCTGATTAAAGTGCTGGTGATGCTGGAAGGAACGAGCCGGTTATTAAATCCCCGATTTAATCTGGCGGAAATGCTATTGCCATATTATCAAAATTCGCTGGTCAGGCACTTGAATTTCAAGGGCCAGTTGATGTATGCCCGGCGGCTGATGGTCGATTTTTCGCAGATGGTGCGAGATCTGCCGAATAATGTCAGCACACTACTGGATCAATTGGAATCAGGTCGATTTTCGATCCGTCTGGAACACCGCCGCATCGAATCGGCTGTGAACAGGCTTGTTCAGGGCCTTCTCTGCACCGCATTATTTACCGGTTCAAGCATGCTCTGGAGCAGCAAAACGGCCCCGACTGTTTATGGAACATCGGTTCCAGGCTGTATGGGATGCCTGGTAGGCGTATTGATGGGGATCCGCTTACTCAGGGCGATTCAGCATACGGGTGGAGTGGAGCATAAGGGATAGTGGGTTAAAAAGGCTTGAAAAAATGCTTCGTTTGGGATGTTCCCGAAATCTGTTTCGGGAACATCCAGATTTTGGAGCTCTGAACCAGAGCGAAAAAGGGAGAGAAATCAGGTTGGATCTCTTGATGAACAGAGGACATCCATATAAATCGTTGCCTCCTGTTGGAGTCCAAATGCACCATAAAAAAAGAGCCTTGTAAACCAACGGCCATACCTGATTACCTTCAACCCTGTTTTATTTTGGTAAAACGAGCCACTTGTCGCCAGAATGCTTGTCATGCACCACCGACTGGTTTACCATGCGGTGATGGTCACTGTTCACAATCTGAAGGAGCCTCACTCCATGATCCGTCGAATCAGCATCTTGTCGATCGCTTTGATGAGCCTTATGGGGCTCAGTTCAAACGCCCAGCAGACCCCAAAAACCAAGCCTGTCGTGGTCTTGATTGGAGACTCGATCCGGATGGGCTATGCCCCTGCCGTTTCGAAGTTCTACAACAATCGGGTGGACGTGCGCAGCAGCAAAGAGAATGGTGGAGACACGGCGAACGTTCTCAAACATCTCGACGAATGGGTCATCAAAGTTCAGCCTGCCGTGGTTCATATCAACGCCGGCCTGCATGACTTGAAGCTGGACCGAAAGACGGGCAAGCATCAGGTGGAACTGGCCGATTATAAGGCCAATTTGAAGAAGATTCTGGAGCGGATCACCACCGAGACCAAAGCCAAGGTGATCTTTGCCCTGACCACGCCTGTGCTTGACGAACGCCACAATACGAACAAGCCGTTTGATCGCAAGACCAGTGATGTTGAGGCTTATAATCGAGCCGCCCAGGAAGTCCTGCGAGGCTTCCCCACCGTTGGGGTGAACAATCTGGACGCTTTTGCGAAGGGTCTCGACCTCGAAAAAGCGCTCGTCAAAGATGGGGTTCACTTCACTCCCCAGGCTTATCAGTCTCTAGGCCAGCGAGTGGCGGAATTTGTTCAATTGACCGCCCTTGAGCCACCTGTTTTTGTGGCCAAACGAACGGCAAAGGCTCCGACCTTGGACGGTAAGGCTGACGAAGCCGAATGGGCCAAGGCTCAGACCATCAAGAGCTTCCAGGCGTTTTGGTCCGGTAAGAAGCCGAAACTGCCTCACGAAGCCAAGATCATGTGGGACGACGAAGCGCTCTACTACTATGCTGACCTGTCGGATCACTATCTAAAGGCTTATGGTAAAAAGCGTAACGATACCCTTTGGAATGGCGACGTTTTCGAGCTTTTCTTTAAGCCATCCAAAACGGAGCCTGCTTATTACGAGCTTCAGGCCAACCCTCTGGGACTGATTCTGGAACTCCCGTTCCCTCAAAAAGGCTATTCTTTCGAAAAGCTGGCGGCGTTACCTCACCAGGGCATGACGGTGGCTGTGGATATTCAAGGCTCTCTGGCAAACCCCGGCAAGAACGACAAGAAGTGGACCGTGGAAGGCCGCATTCCATGGACCCTGTTTGCGATGACTGGCGGGAAGCCTAAAGCGGGTGACGTATGGCAGTTTCAGCTCAGCTATTACGATTACGGCCCGGAGGGGACAGAGCCTGAACTGGGCTCGTGCGCACCTTTGACGGTTCCGAATTATCACCGGTATGAAGATTACGCCGGCCTGCGATTTGAAGGCGGGAAGTAATCCGAAAAAAACGATGAGAAACTCAGCCCTTGCCCTGTCTCTATGCCTGATTGCCACAAGTCTCTCTGCACAAGAGGCTTTGATCCCGTTTGGCCCGGCTGGCCATGGCTTGAAGCGTGTGGTGATCGACTCAGATCTGCCAGGCGGTTATCAAGTGGAGATGGCCGACGTGAACGGCGATCAAAAGCTCGACATTGTGGCTCTGGGCGGGGGGACGGTGGCGTGGTATGAGAACCCGTCGTGGACCAGGCGAATCGTGAGTGACAAGAAAACTTCTCCGGGAGTGATCAGCACAGCCACGAAGGATATTGACGGCGATGGCAAGGCTGAGATTGCGATTGCTTATGAGTTTGAGATGAACAACCCGAAGCTGGGCAAGCTGATGATGGCCCGGCAAAAGGGTGATGGCTGGGTATACGAACAGATGGGACCATTTCCGAGTATCCACCGGCTGAGATGGGGCGATTTTGATGGAGATGGTCAGGCGGATCTGGCGATTGCTCCGATCTTTGGGCAGCAGGCGACTGGCCCGAATTTCCAGCAGGAGGGTGCGAAGCTGGAGGTTCTGTTTGGAGGCAAGATGACAGGCAGGTCGGAAGTCAGCCGGCGGATGGTGACTCATGCGATTGGTGTGATACCTGGTCAGGATCAGACAAGGAAGGCGTTTTTGAGTGCTAGTAACGAAGGTGTTTGGCAGCATAGTTTTACGAACAAGAAATGGGAACATTCCCAGATCACGGTAGGAGCGGGTGGGGATCGGCCCAAGACAGGCGCGAGTGAGATTCACTTGGGGAAATTTGCCGACGGACGCCGATTCTATGCCACCATTGAGCCCTGGCACGGCTCGGATGTGGTGATTCAGCCTGAGAGGATCAAGGGATCGAACCAGTTCGGCCCACGATTTGTGATCGACACCACATTGAAGGAAGCGCACGCTTTGTGTGTGGCTGACATTGACGGCGATGGAACGGACGAAGTTTTTGCAGGTTACAGAGGGCCTGGAACGAGTGTGAACGCGTATCGGTTTGAGTCGGGCATGTGGACCAGGACGGTGATCGACTCCAGGATTGCCGCGCAGGATCTTCGTTCAGGCGATATCAATGGAGATGGTCTGACCGATGTGGTGAGTGTGGGTGGATCGACCAAAAACGTGGTGCTTTATTTGTCCGTGGGGAAGTGATTCAGAGGGTTGAATCCGGTTTTCAAAACCAACCGAGGCCAGACTCAAGCCGGCTTGGCGAGATAGGGCGGTAGTCTGGGTCTGTTTGCTATTAATCGTTGTCTCCTCTGGAGCCCAAAGATCACGCTTCCAACGTTTATGGATGTTCTAAATATTTGTGCTGGAGTAGTGATTCACTCATGCGGCCCTTGCTCGCGCTGCGGGTTAGTTTGGAAAGTATGACCTGTTGGAGTTTTACTGGAAACTGGCGAGGCTACTATCCGGAGAGAACTTGCTCCTTCTTTAATCTTTTTGGAAAATTTTTGGAAAAAGCTGGACTTTTTGTCGTACCTTCCGAAGAGTTTGGTCGTACTGGAAGTGTGAAGTGGAGCAGATGTGAACGCGAAGGATCGCGGGATTTACTCAAGTGAACACGTAAACCTTGGACTAGCCAGTTCGTTACGACGCACACCCTGAATCGACAGCCGGACGGGCCCTGAGGGCAATGGAGGTCAGAAGGCCATGTCTGATTGGAATCCCGAATCGAAAACGCGGATGGAACAGCTCTTCGCAAGGAATCTTTTCAAGAACTTGGGAAGTGATGTGGAACCGGCCGATTGGCGTGCTATATATATCGAAGAGAGTGGTGCACGTGTTGCGGAGCCAGCGGAATGGCAACCGCACCCGGAACCGGAATCAATTCCTGGTTCTGATGGTCGCGGTGTTGAGCGTTTGCTTGGGAAGGCGACGTCTGGGGATGATTCCCCGGAAGTGCTCGACGCGATGGCCGAGGCCTCATTGACTTCATTCATGTCGAATTCGAAGTGTCGCGGAGGGAGGGGATCCTTTCCCATGAGCTTTATTCAGCGATTCCTGGAGCGGGTGTTGCGCAACAGTCCACGCCGCATGCCCCGAACGAGCTTTGAAGATCTAAGCCAGGATGAGCTGGATGCCCATTTGCAGGTTGGCCAGTATGGCGAATTTGCTCTTACGGATGCAATCCGGCCCTCATTCGGGCTAGATATTGTGCCACGTGAAGGCTATCGCCGCGATGTCTATCGCGATCCTGAGACTGGCAACACCATGCCAGTATTGGCCGCGTCAGTCTCGGCAGAGCGACTGTTTGACATTTTCACGGATCTGCTTGCCCCACTGGGCGATGAGATTGACGTGGTGATGGAATCCAGTCACGAGAGCGAACCCGGCAGCCATGCCGACCTGTATCGTGAGCATATGGACAGCGTCATATTCAAAAGCACTTTGTACGACTACGAAGAGCTGCTATTGAACGACGGCTGCACCGGCTTGGCGGCCCTGAATCCTAATGGGCCGATGGAAGTCCAGTTTGACGAACATAAATTGCTATTCGTGTATGCCCAGGACCTTGATCCATTCGAAGAAATTCTCCAGTCTGCTGGTCTGAAACGCGACGATTCGCTGCGGTTCATCTCAGAGGCCGAACACCTGCACTCGACAGACGATGTCTATCGTGAACAGTTCGACGAATTAAAATTCCGGCTTGGTATCGACCACGAATAATCCAGATTGTCATAGATCACGAACAGGCGGATGCAATGAACGTTGCATCCGCCTTTTTTTGTTTTGGATATTGGTATGTTTGAAGATGAAATGTATCGAGCCAAGCGGCGGGAACCTGAAGATCTCAGGTTACGGGTTTAATGATGTCCAGAGGACATAGCTATTAATAGTTGCCTCCTACGGAGACCAAATACATGGGCGTTGATTTGGTGTCCAGAGGACATAGCTATTAAAACGCCCCCCTCAAGTCAAGATTGGCTGGATGTGCGCCGAAACCGGGGGCTAGCGCCCGGCGGCTAGGTTGGATCATCATTCCGAGGCGTGCTGTACGGGTGCTGTCATGGCGTGTTCGTGGCGTACCACCAATGCACCTGCCGATTTTATGCCTCGTGCCAAAGGGGCTGGTAGGGCCAGGCCGAGGATCACCGAAACGACCACCAGAAATGCCGATGGGATCCAGTAGCAGGGCGAGTCATAGGACTTGGCCTCTTTAATGTCAAAATCGAGGTCTGATACCACTGGCGATTTCCCATGGGCTTTCAACGTGACTTCTGTCTCAAAAACCATCGTCAGAACCGTTTTGGCCATTCCGACAAAGATCCATGCCAGAGCTGCCAGTACAAACAGGACGTGCCAGGTGAATCCTCCATTGAGGCCACCAAACAGGATCATCAGTTTGGATGGAAAAATTCCGAACGGAGGGAGGCCGGAAATGGCTAGAAAACCGATCAGCCAAAGCCATGCTGACTTCGGCATCAGCTTGCGTGACTCATGAATCTGGGCCACCAGGTGCGTTCCATATCGCTGAACAAAAGCCCCTGCTGTGATAAAAAGCATGGCTTTCACCACCGAGTGGTTCACCATGTGAAGCATGGCCCCGTTGGCGGCCAGGCCACCGAAGCCGATACCAAGCGCCAATAAGCCCATATTCTCGACACTCGAATAGGCCAGCATTCGCTTGAAATCGCGCTGACCATGCAGAAAGATGGCTGCTGTGCCGACCGAAATCAGGCCCAGCACGATCAGGGCATTTTGGGCAAATTGGATGTCGTTTGCGGCATCGCAAATCTGAAAGGCACGCAGGATGCCCAAAAAGGCTGTGTTGCAGAGAAGGCTGCTGGCGGCGGCCGTGGGCGACGGGGCTTCGCAGTAAGCATCGGGCATCCATGAATGCATCGGGGCAAGGCCCATTTTTGTGCCGTATCCGACCAGAATCAGTACGAAAGCGGCTCTTAGCCACAAATGGTCGACAGCTCCCGACTTAGCGGCCTCGATCATGTCCGGTAGTGACAGAACATCCCACGGGGTGGCGTATTTCCCGCCCGACAGTGCAATGGCCAGAAAGAACGTGCCCAGAAGGGCCAGGGCAATGCCGACCGAGCATAGAACCAGATACTTCCAGGTGGCTTCCAGGCTGTCTCGCGATCGGTGGTTATAAATCAGGGGAGCTGTGGCCAGAGTGGTGGCTTCCACGGCGACCCAGAAAACGCCGAGGTGAAGCGTGCAGAGAGCGAGTGTCATCGCCCCCAGAAAGGCCAGATTACATGGGATGTAGGTCTCACTTTGAGCACGTCGGCCGGACCGGATATAGTCAACTCCGGCAATCGCACAGGGCAGATTGACCATGCTCATGACCCCCAGAAGGAGCCGGCCGAGTTCGTCGATTCCGAAGACTTCGCCATAGCGATCGCCTGAGGTGATGACCACTGCACTCAGGATCAGGTGGATAATTCCGACCCCGATGAAGATCTGGATCTTGGTCTTGAGCTTGGGTACCAGGTAAGCGATCAACGCGCCTACAAACGGCAACAGGACAAGTACTTGGAGCAGTTTCATAGCCTTGGTCTCACTCCCTTGTGGATGACTTGTCGGAAGTTTTCGGATCAGAACCATCGGTGGCCGTAATGCCATCCGGGTCGAGGACTTTCGGCCACTGGTCCTTGGGGAGACGGTCGAGGAGCCTTAACAAGGCATCAAGAACGGTCAAAGGGTGAGGCGGACAGCCGGGAATGTACATGTCCACAGGGAGGATGGAATTGACTCCGTTGTGGCAATAAGGGCTGTCCACAAAAGGACCTCCGCTGATGGCACAGGCTCCGACGGCCACAACAAGTCGTGGTTCTGGGAGGGCCAGATAGGCTTTTTCCAAGGCGACCCGCATGTTTTCAGGGATCGGGCCGCTCACCAGAAGGGCGTCGGCATGGCGGGGCGAGGCGACCACGTTCATGCCGAATCGGGAGAGGTCGAAAACGATGTTGGACAAGGCATTCAGCTCATCCTTACAGCCCCCGCAATCGCCTGCCGAAACGTGCCTGAAACGCATGGATCGACCAAAGATCTTAAGCATCCGGTCGTTCAGCTTCTGAATCATCGGAGCTTCGTCGCCAGTGATCACCAACGATTCACGACTGGTTCCAGCCATGCGGAAGTCGCTGCTCAGGTTGATCATCTGTTCTGGACAAGCGGACACGCACTCAGCACAGAAGACGCATCGGCCCAGATCAAGGGCCACCACCGGGTCAGTCTTGATGGCAAATGTCGGACACGAGTCGATACAATCCGTACAGCCTTCCGGGCAAGTTCCCGCCGAAATGATCGGCCGGCCATAAAATGTGGAAGGCATTTCCTGAGCTTGATCCGGATACGCCAGAGTTCGGTGGCCTTGGGCAGCTCGCGTTTTGATCCAGGTGATCATCGTTCTAAAACCTCTGATTCAAGTGCTGTTTTCGTTTCGTAATCTTGATGTAACCACTTGATACAAATGAGTTTATAGATCATGGCCGTTATACGCCAGATTACACGATTTGTTACACACGGGGAAATCGCTGATGGCGTTTCCGCGGTTGGCCAGTTGCATGGCGTTCCAGTTTTGAAACGATGGGTCCTGACTCTTGTAGCGAACCAGTTGGCCGGAACCGTCCAGCACCAAAGTTTGAATCACCTGCCCGCGCCAGCCTTCAGCCATGCTCACGCAGAAGTCTCCACGGGAGCCCATGGGCGAACACTTGCGAAGGGTTTCGCTATCGTCCGGGAGGTTGCTCAGGATTTGGACGATCAGGTCGAGGGAACGCTCGATTTCGAGCTTGCGGATCATGGCTCGGTCCAGAACTGATCCGTTTTGCCCCAAAGCAATTTCAATACGCTGGTTACGCCAGAATCCGGTGGGGTGATCGTTGCGAACGTCAAGCCCGACGCCACAGGACCTTGCCACTGGACCAACGAAGCCGAACGCAGATGCATTTTCGCGACTGATACAGGCGCTGTGATCGAACCGGCCCATGACTGAGAGGTTCGAGAACATTTGATCGAGGCACTGGCGAATTTCGGTGCGAGACTGCTGCATCCTTTGCTTGAGGCGATCGAGAACCTGATCCGGGAGGTCGCGTTTGACGCCCCCGGGGCGAACGAAATAGCGGCCCTGGCGATTACCACTCAAGTCCATGGCTGTGTTGAGGAAATCGCCCCTCAATCGACCAAAATAGGCGGTGGTTGGCCAGAAGGCGACATCGCCGGCCAGGGCGCCCAGATCGCCCACATGATAGGCCATGCGTTCGTTCTCAAGTGCCAGTGCACGAAGCATTTCCGCACGTGGGCTGATGGTTGTGCCGGACAA
>CAMBZY010000029.1 GCA_945872325.1 Candidatus Kuenenia stuttgartensis
ACTTCCACACCATCAAGCCCTTCGGCCAGAGCTTCATTCGAACTGGTTTGAAATGGGAGATAGAGCTTGCCGGTGGATTCGCCGAGCGATTCTGCCAGAACGGCCGACTTCGAATGCTGACGACTCCCGACTCTCACCCGTGCCCCGAGATGTGCCAGAAGCATGGCTACGCGGCGACCGACTGGGCCAGTGGAGGCAAGTACGGCAGCATCCTGATCTTCAAGCGAGCCGTTCATGCCTTCCAAAACTCTTAGGACAGCGGCTGCGGCGGTGGTATTTGAGCCGTTTGGATCGAGCATGACGGAGACTCGAAATGGCCCAAAGAAGCTGGCTTTGACAGCTTCTAATAAAGCCTCTCCGGCTTCCATGTCGGACCCGCCGATAAAGATGGCGGTGTTTTTCAGTTGGTCGAATCCACGCGTGAAAATAGCTCCATGCACCAGGGCCTGAACATCTTCCGGACGGACTCCACCGTATGAAAACAAGTGGTCGATCCCTGCGTCTACTGCAACCACTCTGTCAAAAACGCTGGGGTGGCGGTCTGGATCGAGTTGAATCAAAATTCGAGGGGTGGCTTCGGCCATGGCTTTATCGATCCTTGGGTCTGAACCCGTATCGCAGCGAGACGGACAATCTTATGGATGTTTCAGAATAATCGAAGATTCATTCAAAAATAAAGAAGAAAATAAGAGTCGTTTTTCAGCCATATCGAAAGAGAATTGGCGGAAATTCATGTTGGCGAAGGTGTTTTCTGGAAGATTTGGGAGGTGATGAGTGCCACGGGAAAACCGATTTCTTGGAATAAAAAACGTGCAAATTGGTTGCGAAAGCTGACAGAATAAGCAGAAGTGGAGATCCGATGGATCACTGATTGGAGACTAACAGAGTGGCTTCTCAATCCGACCGGTTCATGATCCGCCAGATTCGTGAAGGCGATGCTGATGCCTGGCGTAGTCTTGTGGAGAAATATCAAGGCCGACTGCTGGCATTTGTCGAAGCGCGGATTCGGGACAAAGCGACTTGTGAAGATTTGGTTCAGGATACATTTGTTGGACTGATGGTCAGCCTGCCGAATTATCGGGATGATCAGGATCTGGAAGCCTATCTCTTTACGATTGCGTCCCATAAGCTGATTGATCAGTATCGGAGGATGGGCCGGCGGCATGTGGAGCAGCTTTCCTCATCCGATTCCGGCACGGGTGGTTGGAACGAAATGCCTGACGATTTGAGGCAGGTTTCAAGTATGCTCCATAGTCAGGAACTGCGTGAAGAAGAGCACGAATGGCTGAAGCGGACTCTTGGAGAGATTCTTCACGAATGGATTGCCAAAGCCGACTATGAGCGGATTCGATGCCTGGAACTGATCTTTGTGAAAGCCTGGCCCAATAAGAAAGTGGCGGAAGAACTTGGTTTGACGGAGCCGGCCGTGGCTGGGATCAAGTTTCAGGCACTGGCCCGACTCAAACAGAAAGCTCAGGCCAGAACAGGCTTTAAAGAATCTGATTCCTAAGGGATTTTCATTCCGGAACGACTATCATGGCAGACCTGAACGACGACGAAATTCTCAGGCTTTATCTCGACGAAAAGCTCGACGGCGAAGACATGGCCAAGGTCGAAAAACGGCTTCGCCAGGAACCGGGCTTGCTCGAACGGCTGGATCAGATTCGTACGGAGCAGATTGACCCGGCTGTGCACAGCGTTGGGATGGCCTGGATCAGTGGCCGACTGACCTGCCCTGCCCGATCTGAATGGACCCGGCACTTCAGTGGTGTTCTCGAAAAAACTCGATCTGAATACCTCAATTTCCATCTGGAAGTGGTGGAGTGTCCATTCTGTCAAGCCAATGCGACCGACCTTCGCCAGCGTGAATCTCGTCGCAAAGATTCAAGTTCCAGCATGGCAGACCGTTCCGCCCGAGCCGCTGGATGGTTAAAATCGGATTGATTCCCCCTGCCCCAAAACCTCTCCTGAAAGTATTTATGAACACACTCTCACGTCGTTCTTTTCTGGTCGCAAACGCCGGTTTGATGACGATTGGTAAAGTCGCCATCGCCCAGAACGAATTTCCACCGATCATTGACACCCACCAACACTTGTGGGACCGCACGAAAATCCAGCTCGACTGGATCGAAAAAGGCTCGGTGCTGGATCGCGACTTCCTCCCTTCCGACTATGCCAAGGCCACAGCTGGCCTGGGGGTGGTGCAGTCCGTCTATATGGAAGTGGATGTGACGCCGACTCAGCAAACTCTTGAAGCCAATGAGATTACGGCTCTTTGCAAGTCAAAGTCAGGGCCGACTCGGTCAGCGATTATTTCCGGCCGGCCTGCATCGCCGGATTTCTCGAAATATCTCGACCAGTTTCGCGATAACCCTTATATCAAAGGGATTCGACAAGTGCTTCATGCCAGCACCACACCTGCCGGCTACAGTCTATCGCCCGAATTTAAACAAGGCATTCAAGAGCTTGGCAAACGTGGCTTGAGCTTCGATATCTGCCTTCGATCGGTGGATCTTGAGGACGGTGTCAAGCTGGCCCAAGCCTGTCCTGATACCCGATTCATTCTGGATCACTGCGGTAACCCGAATGTGAAGCAAGCTCCTGATATGAAGTGGCTTAAGGCGATTGAATCGCTGGCCAAACTGCCCAACGTCTCTGGCAAGATTTCAGGCATTATCGCGGGTAGCGACCCGACCAAGCCGCTGGTGGCCCAGCTGGCTCCGTTTGTGAATCACATGTGGGACAGTTTCGGACCTGACAAGGTCGTGTTTGGTGGAGACTGGCCCGTCTGCCTGTTGGGCGGTTCTTACTCCAAATGGGTTCAGACCTTACGTGAAATTGCTTCCAGCCGATCTAAAGTGGATCAGCAAAAGCTGTTTCATGACAATGCCTTGAAGGTTTACAAGCTCTAATCTAGCCACGAATAAACACCGATTTAATAGAAAAGTAGGGTGGGGGTGAAGCCCACCCGCTTCCAGAGTGAATCATCAATTATCGAGAAAAACCCGTTTCGTAATAATGGTTTAAACTGTTTAAAATAAAGTAGTTAGGGCGATATAAATCTGGCGTAAAACAGGGCAGTCCCGAATTCTAGCCACGGATAAACACCGATTTACACAGATTCCGAAGCCCAAAACTTTTTCGCACCAGCCTGAGTTTTAACCTCTTTGAATTGTCCGTGCCCTTCGGTGTAAATCCGTGGCTAAAAATTGCTTCCAACACGATCGCCAAAAAAACTTTCAGCCGCCGATGGAGTGCATCAGGCGGTCAGGTTTGATGAATCGGGAGGTGTTGATTTCATGGCCCTCCCATTTCTCAGCGACTGAGTTGCGGAAGGCCTGGGCGAGAGTTTCGTTGCTGGCACCGCTGCGGATCAAGCTTCGAAGGTCGGTTTCGTCGACTGCAAAGAGGCAGTTGCGGAGCTTCCCGTCAGCTGTGATCCTAACACGGTTGCACGACTGGCAAAACGGCCTCGAAACGGACGCAATAAAGCCAATCTTGCCCGACCCATCGGCGTAATGAAATTCCAGGGCAGGCGCGTTCGGATCTTGTCCAACGACTGGAACCAGCGGCCCTACAGAGCTTTCGATGGATGCGATCAACTCGTCCATCAGTAACACTTTGGATCGTTCCCAGACGTCCTTGGCGTCGAGCGGCATATATTCGATAAAACGCAGTTCCAGACCCTGATCCCGGCAAAATTGGGCCAGTGGAACGATATCTGGCTCGGAGAAGCCTTTGATCGCAACGGCGTTGATCTTGATCCGCTCAAAACCCGCATCCTGAGCCGCTGCAATGCCTTGCAGAACCGATTCTACGCCAGTCCGACGCGTGAGAGCCAGAAATCGGTCCGGATCAAGCGTGTCCAGGCTGATATTGAGCTGCTTCAAGCCCGCAAGTTTCAGCTTCAGGGCCTGATCTGCAAGCAGAATCCCGTTCGTGGTAAGGCCGATATCGCGAATGCCTTCAATGGCCGCCAGTTGCTCGATCAGAACCCATAGCGACGACCTGACAAGCGGCTCTCCGCCTGTGAGCCGAATCTTCCTAATCCCAAGAGATGCAGCAACTTGTGCCAGCCTAACGAGTTCTTCGAAGGTCAGGATCTCAGTTTTTGGGAGGAATTCGACAGACTCCGGCATGCAGTAAACGCATCGGATATTGCAGCGGTCGGTGACGCTGATGCGGAGGTTGTCGTGCGTTCGGCCGAAGCGGTCCACCAAGGGTGTCATGGAGGGAATCTGTCCAGTCATCAAATCTGTATCATTGTTCAGTAAGACGATTATAAACGAAAAACGACCGCGGAACATACATCCGCGGTCGTGAAAGTTGGATCGATCTGATGAATTCGGGTTCAATAAGAGTCGGCTGAAAGCACTTCGCCACCTGCGATGGTGCCCAAACCGCGCCAGACTTCGCCGCGAATTGTTTCAGAAATGAACGCGACGGAACCGTCGGCCTTCAATATCTGCACGCCTCCCGGGTGATAACTTCGCGAGGTGATCGATGCAAAAGTTGATCCTCCATTGGATTCGCGTCGAGTCGTGAGATCCATATCCACATTGCGTGCCGCCGTTCCGAGGATCTTTTTATTGGGCGTAAAGGCCGTTGTCATACCAGTATGATGGGCATGGCCATCGACCCATTCGGTGTGGCCTGAAGTCTTTGGAGCGGTGGCAGAGAAAAATTCAGAAGTGATCGATTCAGGCGAGGCTGTCGGTGAAGGAATATTGGTGGAAGTCATTCCTGTGATAGGACCTGTATCACGATAGTAGGATTGATATGCTTTGACTTCGCCGACCAGAATCGTGTTGGAAAGCCCGTCTGAAAATGCGGAAAACTGACGAGCCAGATTGACTCCGAAGGGGGCTCGGTTCGGTGTTCCTGCTGATCCACCCCAAACGTACCAGTCACCAACGTTTACACCATAATTGACGACTCCGCACAGACCAAAATCATGAGTGGCTGGCTGTGGCTTAACCTCGCTGGGGCAAATCCAGGCGTTGATTGTGAGGTTTGCGACGGTTGTATTGGCAGAGTTGGCGTAGTTGAGGGTGAAGTTTAGCCCGGCAAAAGTGTTATTTTGCTCCAAATAGGGCAGGATACGTCCATGAGCCGACCATCCACCGAACCAGTTGACAGCCCCAGAGGAGTTCGTCGAGAGAGCAACCGATGGCGGTAAAACGCCGTTGGTATTCTCGTATTGATGCATTGCCAGACCAATTTGTTTGAGATTGTTGGCGCACGAGATGCGTCTGGCCGATTCCCTGGCCGATTGGACCGCTGGTAATAAAAGTGAGATCAAGACAGCGATAATGGCAATGACAACAAGTAGTTCGATGAGCGTGAACCCCGAACGTTTTTTCACAATAATCATGATCAGTGCCACCATTGCATCAAGTGTAGGCGTCTCAATTGAGACTGAGTCTCAGTGTCATGGTAATATTGTAGGCTTGGTGGTGAGTTTCGTCAATAAAATTTGCGAAAAAGAGTTTGAGGTTGTTTTGCTTCCAAAAATAAGGAGCTTTCAAAGCTGTTGTTCATTTCTACGAGATAGGATTCCGGCCTGAAGGGGCGCGATGCTAAAGCCCGGTCCGAAAGGCCGCAATCACATCCTTTCAGGCCGAAGAATGTGATGAGATGCAACGATCTCCCCAGCCCTTCGGACTGGGCGACCGTTGGCCAGAAAACCAGACCCTTCTAAAATCAGTAAGTTATGTTATAAAAACTACTTAGATCACACCACGGCGTCGTGACTGGCCGACCACAAGGACAACAAGACTTACCACAGCCAGCCCCATGCTACCGGGCTCAGGCACGGTGACGGTGTATCCCAAATCTTTCATAAAAGCTATATCCAAACCACTGTAACCAAACGGCTTATTGCCTGGAGATACGGAATAGTACATCAGCGAATTGCTGTAATTGGTGTGATACGTACTCGATCCGCTGAGGTAGGATCCCGGTGTAAACATCTGAGCTGCCTCCCCCAGATAAGCGGTCACGTTCGGGCCATTGAAAAGAATCGGATGGGCGCTGTTTACCAGGGCCGCTGATGCACCCGCCATCGAGCCTGTTGGAGTTCCTGTCCCATCGCGACTGACCAGATTCTGATACGAACTCCCATTCCAGCCCAGAAGATAGCTGTCGAACGTGGAATAGGTTGTGGGATTAGAACTTGCGCCCGTAGAACCGATGAGGCCGACAAATCCAAGTGCGTGTGTCATCTCATGCAGCAGGATGTATCGAAAGTCGTATTGGCTCGACGACACATTTCCACCGTATCCCAGGCTTTGGGCAAAGTTGACCGTCGCTCCTGCATCGCTGCCAACCCAGGTTTTCACACCGGTTTGGATATGTGATTGAGTAAACACAGGCTCGAAATTATTTGTGAGGTATAAAGATGATCCTGCGTATGCCAGGGTACCGGTGGACGCATTGTAGATACCCGAAACGTCGACCTCGACTGTCACATTTCCAGAGACGCCGGAATCGAGTACCGAGGTCAGGTAGTTTGCAACGTAGGTGAAATCTGACTTGGCGGCAGCCGAATTGGCACCAGCATTTATGTCAAAGCTGGCGTCGTAATTGAACTGGAAGAAGACGTCGCCTGCAAGGGAGTTGGGCGCAGACTTCGAAACCATGACCAGCATCAGGAAAGTGATTATGCGAAGCTTCATAAGATGTGCACCAATCCCGAAATGTTGTGCGATCAAACCAGCCCTTGTTACCGTTAATGTTACACCATCTTTACCAACGAACATAAGAAATTTTATTCCGATGATGTTTCAGAAAAGCAACGCGCATGGTGAGGGTGCGGTGTGAGTCTTCAAAATGGCTTCAAGAAAAAAAGAGGATGGAGCCGACCGGAATTGTTCAGCCGGCTCCTAAAATTAATTTAAGACTTCCGTCTGGCTCCTACCAGAATGATCAGGCTAGCGACTGAGAGCATGCAAGTGCCGGGTTCTGGAACGACGGTATACCCCAAATCCTTGAGGAATGCTTGATCCAGCCCTGAGAAGCCAAAGCTTTTGCTCCCGTAACCGATTTGAAAATACTCCAGTTGGCCAGGATAATTGTAGTGCGAGATACTTGCTCCAGCTTCGAATATGGAAGGCGTGTAAAGCTCTGCACCAGCGTTGAGATAGGCTCTCACATTGGGGCCATCAAAGAGCAGTGGATGGGCGTTGTCCACCACGGCATTTGCGGCATTAGCGATGACTCCTGTCGGGATATTGCTCGAATCCCTGTCGACGAGGTTGACGTATTTCGACCCATCCCAGCCTTTCACATACTGGTCGAAATCGTTGTAGGAATTACCATAAGACGATGCTCCAGAGGCATCAATCACAGATTCAAACCCTAAGGCATGAAACATCTCGTGCAGAAGGACGTATCTGAAGTCGATTTCAGTGGAAGTCGTGGAGCCTCCATAACCCCAGTTCCAATCAAAGTTAATGCTTGAAAAAGCTTCCGGCAAAGAGAACGTGTTTTTTTCGTTGTTCTGAACCAGCAATTGGGTGAAGCTTTTTTCGAAACCGTCGTTGCCGTTCGTATATCCCCCAGCACTGGCAAGAACGCCGGAGCTGGAATCGTTTGAACCGGAAACGTCGATCTCGACGACAGCGTTGCCTGTAAAGTCTGTCTTTACAAGACTTGAGATGTAGGTTCCAACAAACGCAAAGTCACTCTGAGCAGCTGTCAGATGCGAGCCCGCACTTGTTGTAAACGAAGCATCGTAGTTGAAGGTGAAAGAAATATCTCCTGCCTGGGTGCCCTGCCCTTTGGGGGCGAGACCCATGATGCAGAAACAAAAGAGCAGCCGAATCCTCAAACTCATAGAACTATCTCCTATCCAAAATCAAGCAATCAATCTGAACTGAAAACCAACCATTCAAACCATTCAAAGCAGACCAAACAAGATTGTAAGCGAACGGCTTAAAACATAAAACTGGAAAAGTTTACGAAATCAGTCCGAACTTCATTTAACAGAACAAAAGGACGCCTGAGTCACAAATCAGGGTGTTGAGCATTCGCCCCGATTGACACCCCCGTAGCCATAACCCTATGATAAAACTCCATCAAGCGGAATGGTAAAACATCGTTGACCGGCTTTCATCGATTCTCCTAAATTCCGCGTTCAATCGATCAAAAAAAACACCACGAGAGACTTCGACCATGAGGATCGCTTTGGACGCCATGGGTGGCGACTTCGCCCCTGGACCAATCGTTGCAGGCGCTGTTCAAGCTGTCAACGATATGCCAGAACTGATTGTTTTGCTGGTTGGTCAGGAAGAGCGGATTATCGCTGAACTGAGCAGGCTGGAGGAATCTGGTGTGACGATACACCGTGACCGTCTCCCGATTGTTCATGCCTCTGAAGTTGTAGGCATGGAAGATAAGCCTGTGGAGGCACTTCGTTCAAAGCGCGACAATTCGATCTCGAAAACCTGGGGTCTGATGGCAACCGGTAAAGCCGATGCCGTGGTCTCAGCCGGCAACACAGGCGCCATGGTGGCCTCAGGCCTGTTCAATGCCAAGATGTTTTTGCCCGGAGTGCGTCGCCCTGGTATCGCTGCGATTTTTCCGTCGAATCAAGGGCCAGTGGTCCTCATCGACGTCGGTGCCAATATGGCTCCGAAGCCTGAAGACCTTTATCAATATGGCTTGATGGGCGCGGTTTATGCCGAGAAGATTCTCGGCGTGACGGATCCAAAAATCGGGCTCCTGAACGTCGGTTCTGAGGACGACAAGGGCAACGACCTGGTCCGCAGCACACGCGACCTGTTCATGAACGGGCCAAATTCCGCAAAATTTTATGGCAACGTCGAAGGTCGAGATGTCTATGATGGACACGCCCGAGTGATCGTGAGCGATGGTTTCACGGGAAACATTTTGCTCAAGGGTGGTGAAGGGGCCGTGGAATTCCTGTTCTCAGCGCTCCGCGAAACCATGACCAGAATGATGGTGGAACTCCCTCCTGAATCAGCCGCCAAAGTTGCCGAAGGTGTGAAACAGCTCAAACGGCGTTATGAGTACAAGGAATTCGGCGGAGCCCCCCTGCTGGGAATCCGCGGAGCCTGTATCATTTGCCACGGCAGTTCTGATGATCGCGCCATTCGCAATGCCCTGAGAGTGGCCGCAAATATCGGCCTATCAGGTGTGAACGACGAGATCACCAAAATGCTTGCCAGCTCTGTGGCTGAAGCCTGACAATTCTCCCGTATCTCTTGAGCTTGACTCAAACATCGGTTCCCGCTTGAAAGCCATGGGGCATGGCTCACCACCAGCCCCCTAATACTCTATCTGAGGTTTTGCAGCTGATGTCCGATTCGCAGACGACCGTAAAATCTGCCCTTCTGTTTCCCGGCCAGGGCGCTCAGTTTGTCGGCATGGGTAAAGAGCTCTACGCAGAACTGCCTGCTGTCAAAGATCTGTTCGACCGCGCTGAATCGATCCTTGGGATCAACATCAAACAGCTCTGTTTCGAAGGTCCAGCCGATGCTCTGGAAGCCACAGACATCAGCCAGCCAGCGATTTTCCTGGCCAGTCTGGCCGCTCTGGAAAGCCTCAAGGCAACCCGTCCTGAATTGCTAGAGAGCATTCAAGGCGCAGCCGGGCTAAGTCTTGGCGAATATACAGCCTTGGTTTTTTCTGGCGCCATGGACTTTGAAACTGGTCTAAGGGTAGTTTTCGAGCGTGGTCGGGTGATGCAGGCCGCAGCTGTGACATCGCCTAGCGGTATGACAAGTCTGCTGGGGCTTGACGAAGCGAAGGTAGACCATGTGATTGAGCAGGTGGCCCCGCACGGCAGGCTTTGGAAGGCCAATATGCTCGGCCCTGGCAACATCGTGATCTCCGGCGAAAAGCAGGCTTTGGCCCATGTGGAAGGCCCTGCCCTTGAGGCGGGCGCCATGAAGGTGATCCCACTCGCCGTGGCAGGCGCGTTTCATAGTCCTTTGATGAAACCTGCGGACGATCAACTGGGAGCAGTTCTGGCTGCGTCCACGATTCACACTCCAAGAATTCCTGTGTATGCCAACGTCGACACATCTGTGCACACCACCCCCGACGAAATTCGTCAACGCCTTGTGGCTCAGGTCACCGGTGGCGTTCTTTGGGAAGGCTGTATCAGCAGGATGATGGCCGATGGATACACGCAGTTTTACGAAGTTGGGCCAGGCCGGGTCTTGACAGGTCTGCTAAAACGTATTGACAGAAAAGTTCCATGTGAAACAATTCCAGCCCGATGATCGACAACTTGATCTGTCTGGAATCACTCAAGCACCACCTTTGCAGATAGGATTTGGCTCGGAAATGGCAAAAGAAACGATTGGCTTCAAGCCCACGAATGTGGATTTAACAGGACAGTTCGCCTTGGTCACAGGTGCCTCACGCGGAATTGGCCGGGCGATTGCCCTGCAACTCTCCCGTTGTGGCGCGACCGTTGGCTGCGTCTCCACAAACAAAGAAAAGCTCGAAGCCGGCACCGTGGCTGAAATCCGGGCCGCTGGTGGGACGGCTGAGGCATTCGCCGGCGACCTTTCGAATGTTGAGGAAGTGAACCGAATTGTGGGCGAAGTGGAAGCCGCATTTGGTAAGATACACATTCTGGTCAATAACGCCGGGATCACGCGGGACGATATCGCATTTGCGATGGAAGACGCGAAATGGCATGACGTGATTCAGACCAATCTGAATGGCGTATTCTATTGCTGTCGTACTGTTTCACGGGTGATGATGCGTCAGCGATACGGCCGGATCGTGAACATTGCGAGCGTTTCCGGGATCATCGGGAACTTTGGTCAGGCCAACTACTCGGCCGCCAAGGCAGGCGTGATTGCCCTGACCCGCGTTTTGGCGAAAGAATTGTCAGGCCGGAACATCACAGCGAATGCCGTGGCTCCCGGATTCATCGAAACGGACATGACAGCGGCCCTGAAACCAGAGATCAAAGAAAAAGCCATGGCGATCATTCCGCTCAAGCGGTTTGGAAAACCAGAAGAAATTGCCGACGCCGTTTCTTGGGTTGCAAGCCCTGGCGCAAGCTATTTAACAGGCCAGGTGATCGCAGTTGACGGTGGCATGTCTTACTGATTTGCCCAGTCTTCGCGAAATCACTGATTTAGTCTGTATGGACATTTTGCAGCGAGACTGATATTTTGACCCGTGATACGGTAGTCGGTCAGGATACGATAATGTCGAGCCTCATCCTCGCTGCGGAAATGACCGTTCCAAAATTTCGGCCTTCAGTGGGCCGAAAGAGTTCCGAGAATCGAGTTGGTTCGACCCTCCAGAGGAGTTGATACGTGGCAAACGTTGAGCAAATTGAAGCACGCGTCAGAGAAATTGTCAGCGAACAAATGAATGTGACGAAGGATCAGATCACACGTGAAGCTTCATTCACAACCGATCTGGGTGCAGATTCATTGGATCAGGTTGAGCTGGTCATGGAACTCGAAGAAGAGTTCGGTGTCACTATTCCGGATGAAGCCGCCGAGAAAATCACCACGGTTGGCCAAGCCATTGATTACATCGTCGAACATCAAAGCGCGTAAAAGATGAGCCGAAGAGTCGTTATCACTGGTGTCGGTGCCGTGACCGGTCTCGGTCACGATATCGAAAGCTTATGGGCCGGGCTGTTGGAGGGTCGAAGCGGCGTTGGGCCGATTGACCTCTTTGACCCCTCTGCCTTCAAGGTCCGCTTTGCCGGACAGGTGCGAGACTTTCAGCCCGAAGTTCTATTTGGGCCGAAAGAAGCTCGCCACCTCGACCGATTCGTTCAATTCGCACTCGCTGCTGGTGATCAGGCCGTCAAAGATTCCGGGATCGACTTCAGTACCCTGCCCCTTCACAGGTGTGGCGTCATGATCGGTTCCGGTATCGGTGGTCTGAGCGAATTTGAAACTCAACACAAAACCATGCTGGAGCGAGGCCCGTCCCGCATCAGCCCGTTCACCATACCCAAGCTCATGGTCAATGCATGCAGCGGCCACATCTCAATCCGATTTGGGTTGACTGGTCCAGCCTCTGCCATAGCAACAGCCTGTGCCTCGGCCGCCAACGCCATTGGCGATTCCTTCCGCCTGATCCAGTCCGGCTATTCCGACGTGATGATCACCGGTGGTAGTGAAGCTGCCCTGACCCACATGGGTCTTGGTGGATTTGCAGCCATGCGTGCACTCTCCACGCGGAACGATGAGCCGACCCGGGCCAGCCGGCCGTTCGACAAAGATCGGGACGGCTTCGTCCTATCCGAAGGCGCTGGCCTTCTGGTTCTGGAAGAAGCCGAAATCGCCGAAAAACGCGGTGCCCGGATCTATGGTGAACTTCTGGGATATGGGATGTCAGCCGACGGCTCGCACATCACCGCCCCGGATGAACAGGGTCGAGGAGCCGCCCGAGCTATGGGAGCAGCCTTGGCAGATGCCAAACTTGATCCATCCAAAATTGGATATATCAACGCACACGGCACCAGCACATCGCTTGGCGACCTGGCTGAAACACGAGCCATGAAGACCATCTTTGGCGAATATGCCAAGAGCCTTCAGATCTCCAGCACCAAGAGCCAGCTCGGTCACCTTCTGGGTGCATCAGGTGGAGTGGAAGCTGTGGTCTGTGCCCTGGCCCTTCAAAGAAACGTTCTTCCGCCGACGATCAACCTGGAAAACCCTGATCCCGAATGCGACCTTGATTACATCCCCAACACGCCTCGCGACGCGAAGGTGGATTTCATCATGTCCAACAGCTTCGGATTCGGCGGCCATAACGCCAGCCTGATTATTGGCAGGTACAAGGGCTGATCCCTCTGGATCTTGATCCACGATGGTTTCAGCCTCATTTTTGAAAATGATCAATCAGGTGGGTCTCGGCCCACCTTTCTCTATTGATAGGAATTGCACGCATGACGACGCCTGCTGTGGACATCCTGGGAAGCCGTGTCGATAGTGTCAGCCTGACCCCCAATGAAATCAAGCGTTACTCGCGTCACCTGATCATGCCGGAAGTCGGCGTTGAAGGTCAGAAACGTCTCAAAGCCTCTAAGGTGCTCTGCGTTGGGACCGGCGGTCTCGGCAGCCCTCTGGCGTTTTATCTGGCAGCAGCCGGCATCGGAACGATCGGCCTGGTGGACTTCGACACCGTCGACGAATCCAACCTTCAGCGCCAGATTCTCCACTCCACCAAAGATATCGGCCGCCCCAAGGTCGTGAGTGCCTCCGAGAAGCTGGTCGCCCTCAACCCCGACCTGAATGTGGTTCAGATTACGGACAGAATTACGTCTGAAAACGCCCTGCAACTGTTCGCTGAATACGACGTAATCGTAGACGGAACGGACAACTTCGCGACGCGGTATCTCGTCAACGATGCCTGCGTTTTGCTGAACAAGCCGAACGTTTATGGCAGCATTTTCCGGTTCGACGGTCAGGCGACGGTCTTTTTTCCACCTTATGGGCCATGCTACCGCTGTCTCTATCCAGAACCACCTCCAGCTGAATTGGTTCCGAACTGTGCTGAAGGCGGCGTTTTGGGAATCCTTCCAGGCGTGATTGGAGTGATTCAGGCCACAGAGACGGTCAAGATCATTCTGGGCCGGGGCCGTACGCTTCAGGGCCGGTTGATGCTTTAC
>CAMBZY010000030.1 GCA_945872325.1 Candidatus Kuenenia stuttgartensis
GAAGGCCATGCCATGGGCTTCCATAAGAGCAGCAGAACCGGGTATGAATATTTGACATTCGACCCGAATTTCGGGGAAGCACGATGCACGGACATCAATGCCGTAAAGTCGTATTTTTCTACTTTATTTTCATTTTATTCGATTGAATCGTCCATCACCAAAGTCACTGTCAAAACCATCACGCAGATCGATCCGATGCCTTAAAACGGAATGCCTCAACCGTGGCCGATCTGTGTGAGAATCCCTTCGTATATATAAACCGATTACACCACTACCAGGATTTTACTCCATCCGATTGAATTGCATTTCTCTATCTGACATACGCTTGTGGCACAACACACTGCTTGAATGTAGAACAAACTCATTGTTTGCGTCGTTAAAGGCTCCAGGGGTCGGCGGCGGCAACGGCCGCTGGGTCATATGGGCGGTTCCTGAGCACGTTCAGGCATTGGGCACCAAGGGTCAGGATGGCGTCCCGGCGATCGCTGCGAGGTTTGTTGATGATGTGGTCCTGAATCTGCTTGATGATTTCCAAAAGGATTCTTGATTTCTGGATGGCATTGACGTGGATATCCCATCTCAGTGCATGATACTGAGGCAAAAGCCTGTCAATCTGCTTCACTTGCTCCTTGCGGCGGGCGAGCTTACCCACATAGCTTTCGCGCCGCCAGATGTCAACTGCCCAGACCGGATCCTGAAACGCGGCGCCCGTCTGCACGTGTTTTGGCTTGATCTGGTAGCGGTTAAGAAGCTGATCCCTTAATTCCTGGTTGTAAGCTTCATTCATAAACTTTTTGTAGTTTTCATCTTCCTCATTGGCATTGGAACCAAACATCATTTTTGTTTGCAATTCCCCCATTTTGAGTTTCTCAACTGTACTCGGAAATTGTTGAGAGGAACGTGGATTCTGCTCAAATTGCTGAATGCTCTGGATGTGGTCTAAATACGTCCGGGCATTTCTTGCGTGTAATTTAGCATTTGCCTCGAGTGTCCGGGCATAATCTCGAACATCGTTCGGTGTAAAGTAGACCCAGGGCTTGGGCGGATCCACAAACCTGGCAGCACCGCCGGCCAGCAGACCAGCCATCGCGATGGAAGCGCAGTTGAATCGGCGTGAAACATAGCGATATTTAAGTTTGCCATCCCAAACAGAGTCGCCAGTGTCGATAGCATCGAGATTGGCCGGGTTCTGGCTGATCTTCAGATCCCATTCTTTCAGTTTTGTCGTCTGATAAAGCTGCCACCAGTCCTTGATATCACTTTCACTTAGGCCAATATCCTCACGATGACCGGCCGTGCAGTCGAGCGTCGGCACCGTGAAAATATGGTCGGGGGCCTGAAGCCACTCAGGCCTATTGGCTGCGGTCGCATCTCGCGTTGCTTCACCTGAATCTTCGTTGTATGTGAACGGCTTAGTCATTTTGTTTTTAAACCGTACGGATTGACGATTGACAAGCAGTGGGTTCGCGATATTGGCTGGGTCGGCCTGGCCACCGATCTGCGTTTCCGTAGGTTTCCATTTAGGCCCCCTGTAACCGTCAAGGCCGGCTCGTGTCCGATCTGCCATTTCATTCGAAAAATCACTATAAACATCTTTAGCGGCACCTGGACGACTCCTCAGCATATCTTTAGTCTCTTTGCCTTTTAAGTCATCATTGGGCCACCAACTAATGTATGTCTCGATATTCGTATTAACTCGGTCAACACCGGTGATCGCCAGCGCGGCGTGCCCCGCTCGGCCATTCTTGCCACCTTTTTTGCCCTCTGATGTATTCCAAATCAGCACTTTAAGAGCCATTTTCTTTGATCCCGGTTTCTTAGTCATACATAGCCTCAACTTTTTGTCTCAGCTAATCTCAAAAGTTGTGCTAGAACGAGTCGGAGGGAGGTTGCGAATCCTGCTGAAATATCGGCTTCAGAAATCAGCCGCTCAACAAGGACATGAGGATTCAATTTATCAATTTTACATAGAAAACGCTGGCCAATCCAGACCCATTTAGCAATAAACGTGGGTTGAACCCCACCTTTCGCAAATACAAATTTGTTCATTCCATGAAAGGTGGAGCGCACTCCACCCTTCATTTCATGAGTTCCCCTGACCTTAAATGGGCGGGGCATTCTCTCGGAACATGCTGGCGACTTCTTGGAGAGACTGGTCTGGCAGGACAAACGAATCCGCCAATAAATGTGGATCGTCCACAATCACATCCATGCGATATCGGGGTACCAGTGAAACTGCAAAAATCTCTTGCAGAGCGTCGTTGAATTTCACATAGCCCACAGTCTGCCCTGTGTAAATATTTACAACCCAAAGGCCGCATGCGCGTTCTTCAATAGGCCGATCAGCAATTTCAATGCCGCTGAAAGTCGCACTTTCACGCACCTGCGATAGTCCGATAAATGCCAGAGGGCCAGCGAAATCCAAGCCCCGGGTGAAGCCAGGCAGACGTGCCACTTCCTCATACTTCCCAGTCGATGGGTCGATCGTACCGAACCCACCGCATCCGGAATTCAGGACCCAGAGCTTGCCTGCGTACCACCTTGGAGAGTGCGGCATGGAAAGCCCGCGGGTCATGATTTCATTGCTCTGAATGTCGATCAGAATCCCGCCGTCCTTCTTGTTATCCCGCCAGCCGAATCGGGTGTCCGACTCGCCCAGAGCTGTCACATATCGAGGCATGTTGTCGCGTATGGCCAGGCCATTCAGGTGGCATCGATCCTCAGGAGCAATGGCGCTCACAAAACTTGGCCGCCACACGGGGACAAAACTGTAAGGCATCTCACGCTTGCAAAGGCAGGAGAATCGAGTGTTCACAAACAGAAGTTCAAGATCACTGATAGACCCTGGTTTAGAAACCCAGGCCATTTCATGAATCTGAATATCACCCGTATTGTGCGACTGGCAGGGCAGATATGCAGATTCAAAGGTCCCGACTGGAGGTAGCTTGCGAGCCACGGCAGGAAGGTCATGAAACTCACGAATCTCAGTTTCCACACCAATCGCCAATCGATCGCCACGAACAGCCAGACCCATGGGCCTGCTGAACATGCAGAAATGGGTGTTGAGAGTCCCCTCATCGTTCTGGCCCAGAATCACTAACCTGCCAGCCTGATAGGTGGTGATGAGCACAGACGCTCGCAGCTCGCCCAACATCGGCCCCATGTTCGAAGAATGGATGCTTGCTAATGTCTTTGGGCCGTCGTCTTCTTCGGGTTGCGTTTCCATGATGTTTCCTGATTCGTCCAGATTGACTCGATCAAAACCAAATTCGTTTCTGACATATTAACATACATCAGGATAAATGGGGCAAGTGGGACAGGTACGTTTTTTAAAACCAACCAGTCAGCGGACCGGGCCGACAGAAATACGCTTCTGTGCGTGATCGCGATTTAGAAATCCAACCGGGGCTAACGCCAAGACCGGCTAGGTAAAGCAGGAAAGCCCGGGTCGAATCTAGCCGCAGGGCGCTAGCCCACGGTTTCCCCAATTCAGAAATCCAACCGGGGCTAGCGTTAAGTCCGGCTAGGTAAAGCACGAAAGCCAGGGGCGAATCTAGCCGCAGAACGCTAGCCCACGGTTTCCCCAATTTAGAAATCCAACCGGGGCTAGCGCCAAGACCGGCTAGGTAAAGCCTAAACAAAAAACAGGCAACCCGAAGGCTGCCTGTTTTCATGATATAACGATTTGGTACGTGCTCAAAAAATCACGGGAGCAGTCCAGACGAGCCTGAGTTGATCGGCTCGGATTCGGAAACGCCTACAAATCGAGGCATCTTCACCACTGGGACGTTGCTCACTGGACCTTCGTCGTAAGGCGTCATCGAAAGCATCGTCGGCGTGATCTCGCCTGAAAACGGGTGGCAGCCGCCGCAGCCTGTGTATGGGATAAACCGTTGTGAACGCATCACATAAGGATTGTAATACTGCGGGAACACCAGTTGGCAACCAGGCAGCATCATATAACGCTGAACGTAGAACTCGGTTGTCCGACCCTGACAGATCGGGAGCTTGTGACCTTGTGTCCAAAAGCCATATCCGTCAGGGTTTCCGTTCGGGAACCCCCAGCCATTGCCAGGCCCCGGGCCAAGGTCTCCACCTTCGGGTGGTGTGTGGCCTGCGGAAAGAATCAGACAGCTTAATCCGATTGCAATGAAATTGATCATATCCGTGATCTCCTAATCGACTCGTTCGTGATCAAAACGTGGTCTTTCTACGCTGAAGTTCGTGCAATCCATCGCTGGACCATCCTCACCATCAGCGCCTTCCATCATGCCTTTACTATGCCTCACAAATTCAGAAGCGTGGTCAGAAAGCCTCAAAGCATCTTCCCAAGCCTCGGCCTGATCGGTAGGATGCTCAATGTCAACGTGTTTCATACACGCGGGCCAATCGGTTTGATCGACAGAAAATGACAATCGTTTCGACACCGCCTCCAGAGCCAGGACCGGGTACCAAGGCATGATCCTGCTGATCGACAACTACGACTCGTTCACCTACAACCTTGTCCAAAGGCTCGGCGAGATTGATCCCAGCCTGGAAGTCCAGGTGCTCCGTAACGACCAGATCACGATCGATGAGATCGAAGCCCTTGCCCCTGAACGGATTATCATCTCGCCTGGCCCCTGCACTCCCAAAGAGGCCGGTATCTCCTGCGATGTTATCCGCCACTTCGGTTCACGCATTCCAATCCTCGGTGTCTGCCTCGGCCACCAATGTATGGGTGAAGCCCTCGGCGGGCTCGTGGTGCGTGCCCCGCGGATCATGCACGGCAAGACCTCGATGATTTATCACGATGGAAAGGGCGTTTATAAAGGTATCGCAAGCCCTTTTGAAGCAACGCGTTATCACAGTCTGGTGATCCATCCCGACCACGTTCCTCCTGAGCTGGAAGTGGTCGCCTGGACCGATCAGAACGAAATCATGGGCGTCCGCCATAAGCAGTTCCCGATGGAAGGCGTCCAATACCATCCGGAAAGTTTCTTGACCCTCGACGGCATCAAATTACTGGCCAATTTTGTCGATCGACCTTGGCCAACTGAACTCGCACCTACCTCGGAAACTCTTACTAATCATGGAGATACCAAGTCATGCTGAACGCTGACGAAGCATTTCGCCAAGTCATGACCTGGTGTCACGCCCTCCCAACCGCCGAACGATCCCTCGAAGAATCCCTCGGAGCCATTCTCGCTGAAGATGTGCTGGCCGATCAGGATCTCCCACCATTCGATAAGGCCCTTGTGGATGGTTATGCCCTCAGTTCTGTTGATGCTGGAAACGGCCTGCGCGATTTCAACGTGTCGCAAACCATTCGTGCCGGAAAGTTTCCGACCGACGAACTAATCACTGGCCAAACGGCCCGGATCATGACCGGCGCACCCCTGCCCCAAGGGGCTGACTCTGTAATCATGTGGGAGCATGTCGAAACGGTCAATAATGACTTGATCCGACTCCCTGTCGAACGGCTCATCAAGGCCGGCCAAAACGTGCTGGCCCGTGGTCGCGAAATTTCTCAGGGACAGGTCGTTTTACCTAAATCCTTACGCCTTAACGGTGCAGCCATCGGCGTGCTTGGCTCTGTTGGACGCAGTCGAGTCAAGATTGTGCCCCAGCCTCGCATTCGCATCGTCCCCACAGGCGACGAACTCGTGGAGATCGATCAACAGCCTGGCCCGGCCCAGATCCGTAACTCGAATGCCTATGTGCTTCGTTCCCTGATCGAACAGGCGGGCGGATTGCCCGAAGTTCTTCCAATCGCAAAAGACGATCCTGAGTCGCTCTCAGAAAGCCTTTCAGCTGGTCTTTATGCAGACATTTTGATCGTAACTGGAGGAGTCTCTGCCGGTGAAGCCGACCTGGTGCCCGACACTCTGGCATCACTCGGTGTCGAGCCTGTGTTCCACAAGATCCGTCTCAAACCCGGTAAGCCACTCTGGTTCGGTGTCAGGCACTCAGCTGAGGAGCTGGGCCAGAAGCCGGTCCGTAAAGTCCTCGTTTTCGGACTCCCCGGGAACCCTGTGAGCGTGATCGTAAACTTCCTCCTGTTCGTCAAGCCCGCCATCATGGCCCTGCGCGGCATTTCGACCGATCCCGTGGCACACAGAACAGTTCCGTTGGCTGAAGCGGTCGAGAATCGCGATGAACGCCCGTCCTACATCCCCGCCCGACTCGCCAGACGTCATGACCGGATCGCTGCTGACCCCGTCAACTGGGCTGGCTCAAACGACCTCCGTGGAGCAGCTCTCGCCGACGGATTTATCCTGATCCCCAGTGGCCCTTGCCGCCTGGCAGCCGGCTCCAGCGTCTCATTCCTGCCACTCCTCCCATCATAAGGCTTGAAGAGAACGACCGTTATGGATGACGCACCCAGCTCTGCCGACAGTTCTGTTGCAAATGCACCCAACTCCCGTTGGTTGCCTGAGATGCGTGCTGTCTTAAGTGGCCTGTTACTCTGGTCCTCATTTCCACCTTCAGGCTTTTGGTGCATGGCATGGGTGGCTCTCATTCCGTGGTTCGGAGTCTGGGTAGATCACCCACAACTCTCGTTTAAGAGAACACTTAGAGTCGCTCTGGCAGGCGGGCTGGCGTTCTGGGTTCCGGCCATTCAGTGGGTCCGGCTTTCCGACCCAAGCGCCTGGCCTGGCTGGCTGATCATGTCGCTGGTTCTGGCACTCTGGTGGCCAATCATGGCCGTCTACGTCTCCAGACTTCACCTCAGAAACCATTGGCCACTTTGGATGGTCTGGCCCGTCGTCTGGGGGTTCCAAGAAATCGCCCGCGAGTATTATCTCACAGGCTTCCCGTGGTATCACCTGTCGCACACACAGTTTCGGCAAACCTGGCTGATCCAGATTTCTGACCTGGGCGGAGCATCACTCCTCAGCGTCCTGATGGTCGCCATTCAGGCCCTGGCCGCCGATTGGTATTTTTCCCCCGGCAAACGCTGGGCCTGGACGGATGCTCCAAAATGCTGGCGCACCGGCGTCAGATTAACTACCGTAAGCCTTGTCCTGACAATCATCTACGGCCAGTTTCGCATCCTCACAGCCCGATTCGAGCCCGGCCCGACGGTCGCCCTCCTGCAATCAGACGTGCCCCAATCTCGCAGGCTAAGTCCTGACCACGACGAGCTTTTAAACACATACAGGCTCTTGATCCAAAAGGCGATCAAAGGTGACAAAAAACTGGATCTGATCGTCTGGCCTGAAACGTCGTTCCCGTTTCCGTTGATCGTCGCCGACCCAAAGCTCGATGAATCGGCATTCAAAACCGTACTTGCAGAGTATGTTGCCGAAACGGCGATTGAGGACTGGTACAAAAATCGTAACGAATCCCAAGCCATGATGGAGGCCTGGGCCACGCAGACTCAGGCCCCGATCGTAGTCGGTGCAACTGCATGGGATCTAAGCAGTTCAGGATTTCGCAAGTATAACACGGCCGCTCTTTTTGATTCTGGCCAGCCACCCCAGTATTACTACAAGATGCACCTCGTTCCGTTCGGTGAATACATCCCCTGGACAGAAACATTCCCGTTCATCGCCGAGCTGGCCCCGTTTCCGCCCGACCAGCGCCCGAACCTGAAACATGGCGATCAGCCGCGCATCTTAAAGCTTAAGAACCGATGGAACATGGCCCCTTTGATCTGTTTCGAGGATACAGTCCCACACGTAGTCCGTCGATTTTTCGCGAAATCGGGACCTGATCCAGCGCCCAAAATCGACTTCTTCCTGAACATTTCGAACGATGGCTGGTTCAGAGGTTCCGAAGAGCATGAAGTCCACCTCTCGGCCAGCGTCTTTCGGTGCATTGAAAATCGAACCCCCATGATCCGCGCCGTCAATACCGGCATATCCGCTGTGATCGATGGAAACGGTGTAATCACCAAAGAGTCTCCAGCCTCCATTGAAGAGGTGCTGACCGAACAAGTCCCACTCGACGCAAGATTCTCGATTTACAAGGTTTGCGGAGATCTGACCGGCCTGTTTAGTTCGCTTGGATGTGTGATTGGCTGGTTTTGGATCAAAAAACGCTAGTCCCCAAAAACTACCCACCTCGCAAAACCACACCAGATTTCGGCAAGCCACTCAAAATACCGAGACTATTTCTTTCTCGACATTTGCCTATCGCAATATTTTATTGTAAATTACGTCAGCCTATGTATTCTCCCCAGATTGATGCTGCTGTGGTTCAGTCCCACAAATTTGGACAAAAAAATGTCCTGGGGGACTTGACCTGGAGTGATTTGGGTGGGATACGATGGATATACGAAACACAGATTGAGTGGGAATGGTTCACCAGATTGGTGAAGACTTCGGAAAAAGGGGATGCCATGGGCAAGCTGGGCAGACGACTCGTCTTTGTGCTGTTAAGCCTGTCGCTGACGCTCATGGGAATTTCCCTGGCAGTCAATGCGACTGCAACCAACTGGAAGGGCAAACTGGCGAAGCAATCCGCCGAAAAAACCCGTTTGACCACTGACCTCGACATCCTGACCAAGGCTATCGAAGTCGAGCAGGTCGAGATCAAGAACGCCCAAGAGCTGAAAGCCTCGCAGGACAAGTCCTACGGGGACAAGATCAGACAGGTCAGCGTCGATCTCCAGAAGACCAAAATCACTCTGGCTAAAACACATACAGACTATCAAGCCTCTCAAATCAAGTTTCAGAACGACCTGAAGGTTCAGGAACAAGTCACTGCCAATCTCAAAAAGCTGCAAGCTCAGATTGCCGCCCTAGAGAAGCAGAAGGCCTCGTTTGTGACTCAGAACGAAGAGCTGAACGACCTGGTCAGCCAACTTGAACGAGAAGTTCAGGAACTGTCTCGCTCTGAATCCATTCTCAAATCAAAATAACTCATCGTATGTGAGTTATTGATCCACCAAAACTATCGGTGTAGTTGCGGAAGTCCATAGAATCACTTATACGTCGGGACGAGTGACCTGCCATGACCCAACTCGGAAAATTACTGGTCGTTGCCATCACGATTCTCGCGATGGTCTTCCTGGGCCTTTCAGCGGTGGTCTTCATGACCGTCGACAACTGGAAGGATAAAACCCTCGCCGAAACCAAGAAATTGCAGACAGCCCAAGGCGAACTGGCCAAAGCACAGGATGCTTCGGCTCAGGCAGTCACTGAACTGGCCCGCCTTGTTGAAGAACATAAAAACGCCGTCGCCATCAAAGATCAGGAAATCAAAGATCAGGATGCCCGGCTGAAGACTAAAGATGTGGATTTATCCCAGATTCGCAAAGAGTTGAGCGTGGCTCAACAAACAGCCACTCTCAGCTCCACGGAATCCGGTACCCGCGTTGCCGAAACCGAAACCGTTCGTGCCAGCTTGAAATCGGCTCAGGATCAAGCCAATTCATTAAAACTTCAGGAAGCCGACCTCAATCAGCGTGTGGTCGATCTCAGCAAGAATCTGGAAACAGCTCGTAACGTGAACACACGGCTACGTGAAGAAGTGGCTACACTCAGTAGCACTCTCTCCAAGGCTGGACTGACCGCCGATGTGCGTAACGTCAAGTCTCTGACGAATCCACCGGAAGTGGAAGGCATGGTCTCACGCGTTGATTCCAGCTCGGATCACATCGAACTTTCCATCGGCGGCGACGATGGACTGGTTCCTGGCCACGAACTGTTCGTCTTCCGACGCACGCCTCGGGCTCAATACATCGGAAAGATTCGGATCATCGCAACCGATCCGGAACGTTCTGTAGCGACTGTTGTTGGCAAAACATATCTTGGCACTCGAGTTACGGAGGGTGACATTGTCTCCACCACGATCAAACCGCGGAGCTAAACCCGCAAAGGCTGCACCTGCCGCCAAGGCTAAAACCAGAGCTGGAAGTGGCAGCACACGCAGCTCTTCCCCAGGCCTGTGGGATGAATATCACACCCTCCTGGCTGTCTCATTAGGTGCTATCGTTATCGGTGCCCTGATGCTCGTTCTCGTGCTCAACAAGTATGGGTTCGACACCTCAGCCAAAGGTGGATCTGCCCAGAATGCCCCAAGCCTGACACAATCAGTGGCTTGAATCTGACTCTCCGTGAGTCGCTTAATTCGATGAATCTTTGTGGAGCGTGGCGATCTTAAAACATCGCCATGCTCCTCTCTCTATTGCAACCACTCGTCTGATTTGGGGGGATGCACCAAAATGCGCATTGTCTTTGTGGCCTCCGAAGCCGTTCCATGGGCCAAAACCGGTGGTCTCGCCGATGTCGCAGGTGCCCTGCCTGAAGCCCTCGCCGCTCTCGGACACGATGTCACCCTGATCATGCCCCACTATCGAATGGTGGATCGCGTCGCGCCTGAACCTCAGTCCACCCCCTGGAGATATCAGGTTCCGCTCGGCGGAGGGCACGTCGAAGGCGGAGTCTCCATTGGCCGAACGCCTCACGGAACCGTGCGCGTTTTATTTATCGACCAGCCCCAATTTTTCGACCGCGACGGAATTTATTCCGCTCACGGCGCTGACTATCCAGACAATCCCGCCCGTTTCCTCTTCTTCAGCCGAGCGGCCATCGAGGCCATGCGTCTGGCCGACGTTCGCCCCGACATCATTCACGTGAACGACTGGCACACAGGAATCCTGCCCGTCTATCTCCGCGAATTTTACTCCAGTTGCCCGGAAGTGGGCCACGCCGCCGTGGTGATGACCATCCACAACATGGCCTATCAAGGCCGGTATGGCCAATGGGTGGTCCCACTTGCGGAGCTCCCCTGGAGCCTCTTCGACTGGCGCACTCTGGAATATCACGGGCAAGCAAATTTTCTGAAAGCCGGGCTGGCATATGCCCAGAAAATCACCACGGTCAGCCCGACCTACTCCAAAGAAATTCAAACGCCTGAATACGGCCACGGCCTTGATTCGATGCTCAGGCACCGCGAGGCCGACCTGGCCGGGATTGTCAACGGTGTCGATACCACGGAATGGAACCCGGGCCACGACCCGAATATTCCGAAGCATTACGACATTACCAATTTCACGGAAGGCAAAGCCGCCTGCAAGGCGATTTTGCAGAAAGAAATTGGCCTGCCCGTACGCCCCGACCTACCAATGCTGGCCCAGATTGGTCGGTTGGATTCCCAAAAAGGCTGGGACTTGCTATTACCAGTAGCCCACGAATTTCTAAGGCGTGGGGACAGCCAGTTCGTGATCCTTGGCACGGGCGCATGGCATTACCAGGAAGCCTTGGCAAGCCTGGAGCGTCAATATCCGAATCAGATTCGCAGTTTAATGCAATTCTCATCCCCCTTGGCGCACCTGATTGAGGCCGCCGCCGATCTCTTTTTAATGCCAAGCCTGTATGAACCATGTGGCCTGAACCAGATTTACAGCCAGATCTACGGAGCGATCCCGATTGTACGTCGCACCGGCGGGCTGGCCGATACGGTGACGGATCCTGACGACGCAAAATTGCCATCCAGTCCCGCCACCGGAATTCTCTTCAATCACGCCGATCAGGCAGGCCTGCGCTGGGCGATTGACCGCGGCCTGAGCGTCTGGAGGGACAAGCCGAAACGCGATCAAATGATCCGGGCCGGGATGTCAAAGGATTGGTCCTGGCATCGTAGCGCCCAGGAATATGTCAGCGTCTATCAATCGGCTATGCAAGCGATGCAGGGCGTGTGATCCGGATTCATCACTTGCTTTGGTTTGATAATCATGCCAAGATGGACTTTAATGAGGGTGGAAGGATCGCCGCTTTTGACAAGAATGACAGGAGCATTGGATGTCGATTGAATTATCGCTCGAGACTCTATCCGTGGCTGAGAAAGTTCGACTTTTGGAGAGTGTCTGGCAGAGTCTATGCAGACATTCGGGAGACGTACAATCGCCGGAATGGCACCAGGAGGTGCTCATGGAACGCAAGCGTCGTCTTGAAGCAGGTCAGGCGAGCATTTCATCATGGAGCGATGCAAAGGCACGTCTATTGCAAGTGGGCCGATGATCGTCAACATTTCATCCGACGCGGAATTTGATCTTATCGCCAGCCATTTTTGCAATAACCCCGGTTCGATTTCCATATAGAAATTTATTTAATCTTTGGGGCTCCAGAGGAGACACCTATGAATAGAAATGTCCGAAGGACATCAACAGGCACCACTCACTCAATTCTATTCGGGCTGGACTTTATGAACACTGAATATCCACCGTTTCTATTATCCTCATTGTGATCAGTTTACTCAATGCTGATACAGCAAACAAATCTCATTCAGCCAGTTTCTAACGAAGAATCTGGCTATAGTAATGATTTCTGTAGAAAAAATCGTGGGCCATCAGACCCACGATATCGAATTCCTAATCGTCTTTCAGGTGTTAATTCTTCAATATCAACTCCTTGAATTTTCTGGCATTTTGATCATCCGGATTAATTTCTAAAACTCGATCAAATTCAACTATTGCTTTCTCTGGCATATTACTATTGTAATAAATTTTACCACGCCAGAGCATTGCATCCACATTATCTTTATCTAATTCAAGAACCTTATTAAAATCCTTTATCGCTTCGTCAAAACGCTTTAATTGAAAACACACATTTCCCCTCAACATTAAAACACCAAGGTTATCCACACTAATTGCCAAAGATTTATCGAGACTAATTAACGCCTCTTCATATCTTTCCATTCTAAATAACAAAACTGCTTTATTATTATGAGTGGTCGCATTTTCTTTTATGGACAATGACTTTCCGTAATCTATGAGTGCTTCTTCATCCCTATCCAGAGCATCTAAAACCAATCCTCTATTATTAAATAGTACTTGGTTTGAAGCTCCCATTGCGATTGCCTTATCAAAATCAGCTAATGCCTCCTTGTACTTATTTTGCGTATATAACGCATAGCCCCGATTCTGAAAAGCCGGAGCGTCTGGGTTTAATGCCAAGGACTTTCCATAATCAATGATTGCTTCGTCAACTCTGCCTAGAGACTTCAAAACCAATCCTCTATTATTAAAAACGTTCGTAGCTCCCATATCGATTGATTTATCATAATCAGCTAATGCCTCCTTGTACTTATTTTGCGTATAAAACGCATAGCCCCGATTCTGAAAAGTGACCGCAGTTTCTTTTATAGACAACGACTTCCCATAATCAAGAATTGCTTCCTCAACTCTGTTTAGATCATGTAGAACCAATCCTCTATTATTAAATAGAATGTCGTCCGATGCTCCCATAGCGATTGCTTTATCATAATCAACCAATGACTCCTTGTACTTCTTTTTTGTAAAAAACGCATGGCCTCGATTCTGAAAAGCTGGCGCACCTGGTTTGATCGCTAAAGACTTTCCATAATCAATAATTGCTTCTTCAACTCTGCCAAGAGCA
>CAMBZY010000031.1 GCA_945872325.1 Candidatus Kuenenia stuttgartensis
AGTCAACCGCACGACATACTTCTTGTTCATGGGAACCTCCTTGTGCCTGGAAGTATCCCAGAAATCTCAAATAAAACCAGCCCCGTTTGTTAGACTTGAGGGGGCACTAGCCGCAGGGCGATAGAACACGGTTCGCTTAAAAAGCGGAAGTTGTTTTTGGCCTAATCCTTAGCGTGACTGAGATTTAACAACATCACTTCTTGGGCGTTCGGCCCTTGCTCGCGCGGCGGATGAGTTTGGGGTGATCATGCAGATCAAAACCTAAGATCGAGACTTTATTCGTCGTCGTCTTTGTCTTTTTCGTTCTCCTGCTCGACCATCTTCAAATACGACTCATACCGGCATTCGGTAATCAATCCATCAAAAACCGCCAACCTTACAGCGCAGCCCTGCTCCCGCCGGTGCGTGCAGTCCGGGAACTTGCAATGCGGAATCCAGGGCCTGAATTCAATGAACTCGCCCTCAATCTCACGAGGCGGAATTTCCCAGAGCTCAAATTGACGCAACCCCGGAGTATCAATCACCATCCCTCCACACGCAAGCTGAATCAGCTCGGCAGTGGTTGTGGTGTGCTTGCCTTTAAATGTCCAGGTGGAAACCTCTCGGACCCGTAAATTCAGGCCCGGTTCAATGGCGTTCAAAAGCGAACTTTTGCCCACGCCTGACTGTCCTGAAAAGGCCGTAATCCCGCGCTGGACTATCGCTCGCAGACGGTCCACTCCCTGGCCAGTCCGAATGCTTGTCGCCAGCGTTTCATACCCAAGCTGGGCATAAAGCCCAATCACCCACTGGGCTTGTCCCATATCCGCCAGATCCGACTTGTTGAAGATCAAAATCGGCCGCACTCCACCCCTCTGTGCTGCCACCAGATAACGGTCGATCAAGGCTGGCTTGATGCCCGGCTCTTCAAAGCCACTCACGATCAGAATTTGATCAATATTGGCAGCAATCAAATGCCCACGACGCCTGTAACCTCTCATCAAGGTCCCGTGTCGAGGCTCAATCTGTTCAATCCAGCCCGACCCGTCAGGCTCAGGCCGAATCCAGACCCGATCACCTACCGCCACCGGATTACGCTGGTCTATGGACATTGTTTTCAGGATACGTCTTACCTGACATTGAAACCGTGTCCCATCGTCAGCCACAACCGTATTATGCAATCCCTGAACACGCAGAATTGTACCTTGTCGGCACTGGGTCACATCGACGCTTCGATTATTCGAGCCTCGACGCAGGCCAGAGTCGCTCGAAATTTGATCTTTGACAATCGTTCGATAGCGTGAAAGTTCGCCCTTGGCACGAACCCTCTCTGTGCCCACGATGTCGGCGGATAAAGAAGGATCGTTTTTAAATTCACGAGTCAGATTATTGTCGCGTGTACGCTTCTGGCGATTCTTGCGAAACTGGACTCTGACTTTTTTCTTGGCCATTTGGTTCGCGATGCTCAGGTTGAAATCGAGTTCCATCCATAGAATGCCAAAACCCTTCGCCACACTGGCAAGGGCTTGGTGAATGGGGCTGGCCTGCAATGATTCCGCAGGACGACCGCAATGGTGACATTTGAATTATGGGAGTCAGGTCAACCTTTGAGCCAGGTCAGCGACTTCACCGTATGGGCCAACAGTCGACCTTCTTCAGTCAATGCATACACATTATTCTTGCCTTCGCGGCGTGGCTCAATCAATCGGCCATCGCGAAGCTTCGCCAGGTGGTGACTCACCGCTGGCTGACTCTGTCCACCAAGTTCGTCGCAGATGGCCCCGACATTATGCTCGGAATCGGCCAGCAATAGAAGGATCTGCAAGCGTGTCGGGTCAGAAACCTGTTTCAGCAGGTTCGAAGCCCTCCGTACACCAACCACTGTAAAAGAAGCTTTCGAAGCAGACGCTTTCGATGATCCATTCGTGCGACGCTTGACCACCGCTGCACGCTTTGGAGCAGCCTTGCTGGCCGTTTTACTGACAACCTTGCTGATCTTCACCGACTTAAGCGACTTGCTGGCAGATTTTCGTGCATCTGCCAAAGACTCGCGTGAATCACTGCGAGATGCGGTGCGGGACTTGACTGTTCGGCTCGATTTGGCGGGTGGCATGGTGGGAATCCTGAAGCCAAAAGAAAATCCATTAGGAGATCGGCTGGAGTATCCAACATTAAGGTATTGACGCTTGCTTGTCAATTTATACGTTGAAAAAACTAAAAAACATATTACGATCCTTTTTGGTGAATCATATCATGATACGATCATATATACCCAAAAACTGCTCCGGCCATGGGTTCGTTTGAATCAACGAATTTTCCCGATGGCCTGAACAGCAATTTTTGTGGTCACTTAAGTCTGTCAGACGGCAAGGTCTGACAAATCCAGCTTACCGGCCGCTTGAAGCGCCTTAAACCGATCCGCCGACCAGCGAATGCCTTCAACCAATGATGTCAGAGGAAGTGGCCCAAAGGTGGCCTGAAGCCGACTGTCGTCGAGGCTTGGAGCGATCGGGAGCTGTCTCGTTCCGTGAGTCACCAGCCCGGCGGCCTCCGGAATCGCTTCTTCAAGGGCTCGAACGAAATCCGAGATCTCCGTCACCCGGCCTCGCAGATTAAACACATCAGCCCCTTCAAACGGACGTTCCAGAGCGGCCAGAAACGTGGCCGCCACATCGGAAACATATTGCAGGTCTTGGAGACCACCGTAAGTGATGTTGTATTTCTGGCCAATGGCAGCCGACTTCACAGCTTTTGTCGGCTCGCTGGTCATGCCAAAGTCGCGGCCAACGCCGTAAACTGTCCATGGACGCAACCCTACGCTGGTCACGCCTGAATCTGACCAGTAAACGCGAGCGTTTTGCTCGTTGCAGACTTTGAACGCCCCATAGTGCGTCTGTGGAAGCAGTTGAACATCGTCGGCCAGGCTCTCGCCCAGATCGCCCGATGGGGGTAGCCCGTGAACCGCTGCCGAACTGGCGTAAACCACCCGTTTGACTTGATCTTTACGAGCCGCTGCGGCTTCAAAAACGGCCAGAGTCCCAATCACATTGACCATCGCCCCACGAATCGGGTTCGACCGGCAGGCAGGGGTCTGAAGACCGGCCAAGTGCATGATATGCGTCGCACCAACTTGATCCACTGCCTCGAGAACGGCCTTGGCGTCCGAAACATCGCCCTGAAGAGGATGGATCCTGCTCTTGGCGGATTCGTCCAACAGAAGGTCAATTCTGTGCCAATCTTCGGCAATATCGTAAATCCAGATCTCTCCGCCACGATCCACCACATGCTTTGTAATCCAGGCCCCGATGCAGCCATATCCACCCGTCATAAGAATTTTCATCGTCTGTTTTTCATCCGTTCGAATGCTTGAATTGTGGTGAGCGTAGTTTTTGGAAGGCTTGAATCAATCTAGCAAATGACTAACCTCGATACTAGAACCGATCTCGTGTTTTTCGGTTCCAACCATGCTCTGAATCGTCTGAAATCCAGTCAAATCGTATTACGAACTTGAAAATTCTTCATACGCAGACTAAAATTTCCTGACGAACCCGTTCAATTCATCGCAATTCAGTCCAAGCCATTTACAGAACAGGCAGCGCTCATGCATATCTCTGACGGAGTATTGTCAGGTTCAGTCAGCGCAGCCTGTGGAATTGCTGCCGTAGCAGGATGTTCGATCTGCGTTCGCCGATTTCGCCAGACAGCCTTGCCTGAAGATACGCCCCGCATGGGTCTGGTGGCTGCCTTTATTTTCGCGGCCCAGATGGTCAACTTTCCACTCGGTTTTGCACCAGTTTCAGGCCACCTGATGGGCGGAACTCTGGCCGCAGCCCTGCTCGGCCCGTGGGGCGGCGGGCTCGCGATGGCCTCCGTTCTGATCGTTCAGGCCGTGCTTATGGGCGATGGAGCTTTAACTGCCCTGGGAGCCAACTGGCTGAACATGGGCTTGATTGGCTCTGTCGGGTCCGCTTCGATTCTGGCCTTTCTCAAGCGAACTGGTTCCGGACGTATGGGCATGATCACCTCCACCATGCTGGCCGCCTGGTTCTCAGTCATCGTATCAGCCGCAGCTTTCACGATAGAACTAGCGTGCTCATCTGGATTTGGCAGTTTTGGAAAAGTTCTGACATGGATGATTCTGGTCCATTCCGTCATCGCCGTGGGCGAGGCCCTGATCACCGGAATGGTTCTGCGAGGCGTGGTCTGGTCAAGGCCTGATTTCATCTACTCCGAACTCCAACACAATCAGCCCGTCACCATACGTCACAGGCTCGGCTGGCTGGCCGGCGGCTTAATGATCTCGGCAGCGGTGGTCGTCCTGCTGGCCCCTCTGGCATCAGAGTATCCGGACGGACTCGAATATATTGGCCAAAAGTTCGGTTTTCTAGCGGAACCGGAGGCCACGTATCAAGCCCCTCTACCGGACTACACCCTCCCAGGAATGCCTGAAGGACGCTGGTCCACCGTGGTAGCAGGACTTTTGGGCACCGCAATTGTTTTTATCGGCGGCTTGTTCTTCTCACGCAGTGTCTCAGGCTCAAAGACGTTTAGCCATAACGACATGGCTCAGAATCAGGTCTCATGAAACCGGCCCTCCAGACATTGCCATTGAACGATTCTGAACCGGGGTCATCTGTCACTAAAAAGTGGCCCGTCTGGGTCATTGCTGGCTGGGTTTTGATCGTCGCCCTGACTCCGATCACAGCCACAGGCTGGCTTGCGGTTGAAAGCCTTTTGCTGCTCTTCGCAATGGGCTTTTTTCGGATTGATCCGATCCGCATGTGGTCTCGCTGGAAGGGTTTATTGATCACCATCCTGTTTCTGGCCAGTTTTGTGGCGATCGGGCATCCGCTCAGGCCAAAAGTCGGCTGGCTGATACTGATGATGGGTATTGTGGTCAAAAACGGTCTCCTGTTTGGAACAGTAGCGGCACTGTCGGAAAAGCTCGGGCAGTTGGCGATCCTTCAGCAATTGGGCCGAATGGGGTTACCCAAAGAGCTGCTGACGACGATTTCTCTGATGGCCCGATATGGGCCGCTCCTGCATGATCAAGGGCACAGGATGCGTCGGGCACGGCAATCGAGAATGGTGCGTCAGTCCGTGCCGGGTTTGTGGCTGGTTCAGTCAGGTGGATTGTCTACACTGTTGGTAAGAAGCCTTGAGCGAGCCGAACGGCTTAACGATGCCATGCTATCGCGTGGCTGGCAAAGCGGCTCGACTGCGTTACAATCTGATCACAAAGACGCCTGACCCAAACTCGATTTTCGAGAGCAGCACCGCATTGAACACAACCAGCGACCCTCAGGCGACCGAAGCGATCCGACTTGCGAGTCTTTCCTATGGATACTCTGACGGCGTGACCGCGTTAAACAACCTCAATTTAACGATTTATCGTGGCCAGACCGTCGCCTTGGTCGGCCCGAATGGAGCCGGTAAAACCACGCTTTTGCTGCACTTGAACGGGATTTTCCCACAAGCCAAGGCCGGTTGGCTGGCGTCGATCAGTCACGGGCACAACCATTCAGGGCAGGGGGCTGACAAGCCTGTTGTAGCCTCTGACCAAGCAGGAGTTTGGGTGGAAGGCTTGAAGGTTTCCCCAAAAACGGCTCCTGAGATCAGACGCAGGGTAGGGCTCCTGTTTCAGGACCCTGACGACCAGCTTTTCGCGATGACAGTCAGAGAGGATGTAGCCTTTGGCCCGATCAATCATGGAATGGATCGCAAATCGGCCTTGATCTGGGCCGATCAATGTCTGGCCCAGGTGGGACTTGAGCATGTGGCCCAGAGGCCTCCGCATCACTTGAGCTTTGGGGAACGCAAGCGGGTGTGTCTGGCCGGAGTTTTGGCCTGTAAACCAAGTGTCCTGATCATGGACGAACCGACAGCCAACCTCGACCCCCGAGCCAGACGCCGGTTCCTGAGTCTGATCTCGTCATTAAACATGACCAAACTGATTGCCACGCATGATCTTGAGATGGTGCTGGAAATCTGCGACAGAGTGCTCTTATTGGACGGTGGCCAATTGATCGCTGACGGCTCACCGGTTGAATTATTGTCAAACAAAGAACTGGTAGAAGCCCACGGGCTGGAAGTACCACCAAGCCTGGCAGCACGAAGTCAAGGTTAGGATTCGATTATAGGCATAAATCGGTTCGCTTTTGGGTCGACTAGCCGGTCTTGGCGCTAGCCCCGGTTAATTGGATTTGGATTTGGATTTGGATTTCCTAGCCGGTCTTGGCGCTAGCCCCGGTTGGATTTCTAAATCGCCGAAACCGGGGGCTATCGCCCTGCGGCTAGAAAAATCAAATCAATCGCCGGCATCCATATAAAAATCAAGGATGGGCATAAATCAGCCCACCCTCGTTTAAATCCGATTTCAAGTTGGTTTAACCAACAAGAATTATTTCGCTGCTGGTTTAGCAGCCGCTTTAGCCGCAGGTTGACCGGGTGCAGCCGGCGGAGCTGGTGGGAAGAGGTCGGTTGGGAGTGGCTTGATGTCGATCTTGGCCGTCTTCTTCGCGGCCATGACCAACTGCTCCTGACGCTCCTGAGCGAACGCATCCAGAGCCGCGTTTCTAACAGCCGGGTCGGTCGGATTCACAGGCTTGCCCAGCTTGCGATCTGTGGTCTGGATCAAGTGCAGGCCAAATGGTGATTCCACCACTTCCGACATCTCACCCTTCTTCAGGCCAAACGCAGCAGCAGCAAATGGCTCGATAAATTGTCCCTTGCGGAAGAAAAGACCCAGATCGCCACCGACCTTCTCGGCATTGCCTTCGTCTTCAGAAAACTTGTTGGCAGCTTCAGCGAAAGTCAGCTTACCTGTGGCCACCTGTTGCTTGATATCAACCAGCTTCTTCTTGGCAGCTTCTTTAACAGCAGGTGTGGCATCGGCTTCCAGCTTGACCAAAATATGGCTGGCACGCACCTGATCGCCATTGAAGACTTCTTTATTGTCAGCAATGAACTTGTTCAAGGCGGCATCTGTGCCCACGGTGGTCACATATTTCTTCCACAGCAGGAACTGCTCGAGCTCTGCCCTCAGCTCTTCCATGGACCGGCCGCTTTCCAGAAGTACATTGGCAAGCTCGGTTTTCTGCTCTTTCAATGCTGTCTTGAGCTTCTCGATTTCGGCGTCGATTTCGGCAGGGCTCACATTGACCTTGGAGGCTTTCACAGACTGCATGACCAGCTTCGTGTTGGTCAGTACGTCCACCACTTGCTTGTAAAGCTGTTCAGCATCAAAGTTCGGTGGTAGCTGGTACTTACTGAGAAACTGGACAATCTCGCCACGGGTGATTTTATCGCCATTGACGGTCGCCAGAATCTCGCCCTTCTTGGTTTCGTTGGCTTTTTTAACAGCGGCGGCTTCCGGGCTCAGTCGAGCAGGAGCCTGCTGGCCACCACCACCGGCTACGGGTGGCTGTTGGGCAATCGCCACAGAAAGTGTCATGGATGCTGCGACAACACCTGTCAAAACCATACGAGCCAATCCGGCCTGCTTCAATCCGAACATAAGGAACCTCCGTGCTGGTAAGGCTTTCGCTCTTGGAAACACCTACCGGCAATCAACCTTGAGAAGATGGTCAAAAGATACCGATTACACTTCTTATACCATTTATCCGGACTTTGTCCGCGCCATTTTCGGTGAAATCTTAACCTGTAGGATCAGTCCGGAAAAAATTTCCTGTTTTTAGCCGCAGGGCACTAGCTCCCGGTTTCGGCGATTTAGAAATCCAACCGGGGCTAGCGCCAAGACCGGCTAGACAAGACACCTGACCTCGTTGTTACGCATGATCGAGCAAGTACGAACCATCCGCACCTTACAAACCTCATTTCTAACAAAATTCCCAATCACCCCTTGACTCCTCCCGTATACTCAGTCATCGAGCGAGAAGCACCTTTTGAACAACTTTTTGATCAAAAGATTATCGGTCTCCTGTTTTGAGTGGGTCGCTCGATTGCTCTACAGTCGGTCTCGTAAACCAGAAGTGTCTTGGACATTCGGGTTTTTCATCCGACTTTTTTCCGTTTCCCTAAGCCAAAGCGTTCCAGAGAAAGGAACACCCCCTCCGATGAACCCCAATTTGACTGAAATCGCATTCGTTATGGATCGCTCCGGATCAATGGGATCCATGAAAGTGGAGGCCATTGGTGGCTTCAATGCCTTTATTGAAGAACAAATGAAAGGCCCGGGAGAGGTTCGTTTTACACTCATTTTGTTCGACAATGAATATCTGAAAGTGATCGATCACCAGCCCCTTCCCAGTGTCGAAAAATTGACCGATGCCACTTATGAGCCACGCGGCTCAACCGCATTGCTCGACGCCATGGGCCGAACCATCGAAGAGATCGGTCAGCGGCTCGCAAAAACTCCGGAGCAGGATCGGCCCGGTCATGTGATTGTCGCCTGTATGACTGACGGTGAAGAAAATGCGTCGCGGCATTACAGCAACAGCAAACTGGCCGCCATGATCGAACTTCAGCGTACCACTTACAGCTGGGAATTCGTCTTCCTGGGAGCCACTCTGGAGGCCCGTGAAATGGCCAAATCCTGGTCGGTTCCGGAACAGGATATCGACTCCTTCGCCGCATCCCCTTTTGGTGTCATGGAAGCCAACACCAAGATGTCCAGTAGGGTCTACCAAAAGCGAATGGATAAAACCTATAAGCCTAAATAATCCCGCTCAGGCGAGGGCTTCGGCCCTCGCTTTTTTTATGCCCTACCACTGTTTAACAGTTGCCGTTCGCAGCATCTCGGTTTAGTCTGATAAACGAGTCCCAAAAACTTCCCCTGATCGGTTCGAACTGGAGTTCCCCAAAAAGTCATGTTCTTCTCTGCCAAATCCCCAATCGTTCTCGCCCTCGCCATTGTCTCAGGCTTTGTCGCATCCGCACAAGCTGACCTGAAGGTGGGCGACAAGGCCCCTGATTTCACGCTCAAGGCCTCCGACGGCAAAACCTACAAACTGGCCGATTTCGCCGGCAAGCAAGCCGTGGTGATCGCCTGGTTCCCGAAAGCCTTCACCGGTGGCTGTACAGCCGAGTGCAAGAGCCTTCGTGCCACCACAGAAGCCCTTAAGCCAACAGGCTCTGCCTATTTTACAGCCAGTTGCGACGATGCCGAAACGAATGGCAAATTCGCCAAGTCGCTCGACCTCGATTACCCGATCCTCTCCGACCCTGAAAAAGCCACCGCCAAAGCCTATGGAGTGGTTCACGAAGGTCGTGCAAACCCAGAACGCTGGACCTTCTATATCGGTAAAGACGGCGTCATCAAAGAGATCGACAAAAAGATCCGAACCGCTCAGGCCGGCCCTGACGTGGTCGCAAAGCTCAAAAGCCTTGGCCTGACCAAGTAAGTTCCAACCTGATCGAAATTCATTGGCGGGGTTGAAAATCAGCCCCGCCTGAGTTTTTTTATTCGATTCCTATAAGCAATCCACTGACATTCAGAATGGGATGTCGCCTTCAAATTCGAGGGCTTTGATGATCTCAATCGCCTGTTCCACGCTCGGCACTTTCGCGCCTGGCTTGCGACCGTTCTGATCGGCCTCTGCAAGCACGAGAATGGCATCAAAGTCGGGATCGTTTTCCAAAGATCGACGACCACGATGCCCCAGTGTCCCATTCCGATAATCGTGGGCATCGGCCAGCCGGTCGATAAAGTTCCGAGTCCTGTCCGTGATCCGACCCTTAAGCGCCTTCATCGTGGCACCATGGTGGTCTCCACCAGGTTCCAGAGCCTTGCCAATATCATGGAGCAGGGCGGCTGTCAAAAGCTCTTCATCATAGGCGTGGGTCTCGCGAACACCTTCAAAAACCTGAAGACTGTGAAACAAAGCGTCGCCCTCAGGATGCATTTTCGGGTGCTGCTTCACCTGCTCCAGCGGCCTCAGGAGCGACAGATATAACTCAAAACGATCCGTAATCTCTTGTTTGGCTGCAAGTTCCGCTTCGTTCGGCAACTCGCCGGCAGTCGCCTCAACCGGCATCGGTACCGGCTCAGGGTCGGGACCAGGATCCGGATTGACCGCCTGTGTTTCATAAATCTCCATCACAAGTTCGTCTGAGGGTAGTTCCCCAGGCTTCACCGATAGCCCCAACACCGCCACGGCCTGCATTTTTGCAGCGTAAAGATCTTCTGCGTTAGGAGTTCGCTTCAGTTCGCCGGCGTCGTTCACGTCCACAATCAACTTGATCCGGCGGGCCGCTTCGGTCGCAATGTGCTTGTGCCGACGATCCAGAGCACGTGCGCTTTGGGCATCAGGCCGATTCGGCTGACCATGGGAACGGCGATATTTGTCGAGTCTGCTCATATTTTTTTCGAGTTTTTTTGGTTTGATTTCAAGCCGCTTCGGACTTGATCGAAGGTCATTCAAGATTCGTGTCACCTTGAATTATGCTCTGCCCAGATGCGTTTGACTAGTGCTCGACCATCGCAATAGACTCACGGTCAAGAACTTTTTGACTGCTCTGAAACGACAAATACCGGACAGATCGAACTCATCTGGCTTACAGTCAGCTCCGAAAGTTCTTGACGATCCACACACACCATAAAACCCTTTTTCCTCAAGACTTCCGCAAAATCTTTGCCAAATTCCGTAAAAACTGGCCAGCCCCAGGTTCCGCCCGGATGATGCAGTCGCGGCTTGATTTGATCCACAATCTGGCCATCAGAATCCAGAACAGAGCGAGTCTCCGTTCGCTCCACAGAATTTTTCATAGGAATGGTGAACAGATGGAAGCCGCCCGGAACGAGCACCCGACGAATTTCGCTCAAAGCTTTTTCGAGGTCAGGGATGTGCTCAAGCGTTTCGGAACTGATGACACACCCGAAGGTTGCGTCTGGGAAGGTAAGTTTCTGGGCATCCTCATGATGAATCCCCTTATGGATCTCTCCAGAGGTGACCCCATCAAAAAACTCGGTCTGAACCACGTTCGGAACACCCTTCAAAATCTCGCTTAACCCATCAATCCAGTTCAGAATCAAAATCGGCTGTCGATCCGATTCCTTCGCACAGGCAAGTTCTCGTAAAGACCTATACTGATAACTTTTCCGACTCATCTCATGCAGCAGGACGCTGGCCAGCCGTCGGCCCCGATATTTCGACCCACACCAGGGGCAGATCAGCGATTCCTTCGATCGGATCGCTCTGGCTCCATCTTCATCCAAACCCCACATTTGAATTAATGCCTCTGGAACAGCTTCTGGTGCATACCGTTTTGGGCCACTTCGACCACACACGGAACAGCTGGACCAAGGCTGGATTAAATAAACGCATCCCCATTTCCAGTAGTGCTTTAAGCGATTGACTACTGGGTTATAAATGGCTAAAAGAAAGCGTTTGTAGGGTACAGCCATGCGTATTTTTCTTTGTTGATCGGGCTGGATTCCGAAGCGTCATTCAGAGAGTCGCCTTGACCCAAACCTTGGCGAGCACCTATTATAACCATATCGAGCCACCGGATGGCACCGGGGTTGGATTATTGACTTGCCACAATGACTGATCTGGAAGAATTTTACAGACTGTTTTTGGGCTCAACGGAGACGGATGTCGCACATGGCTTACTCGACGACGGTGGCTCGGCACAAGACTCGTGAAGTGGGTGTGGGTAATCACATCGTGGGCGGAAACAACCCAATCTGGGTTCAGTCCATGACCACCACAGAAACGTTCGACATCAAGGGCACCCTGGATCAAATCCACCGCCTTGAAGAAACCGGCTGCGAAATCGTGCGCGTGACGGTTCCGAAAAAAGAAGATGCAGCCGCGATGGGCGTGATCAAATCGCGGATCAAGATCCCCATCATCGCCGACATCCACTTCGATTACCGGATGGCTCTGGCCTGTATGGAAGCCAAGACTCCGGACGGTAAGCGAGCTGTCGACAAGATCCGGATCAATCCCGGAAACATCGGTGGCCGCAAGCGTTACGAAGATGTGATCCGGATGGCCAAGAACACCGGGACCCCAGTTCGGGTCGGTGTAAACTCCGGCTCACTCGAAGAAGATCTGATCGACAAATACGGATTCCCATGCCCGGAAGCCATGGTGGAATCGGCCCTCAGGCATATCGAAATCGCTGAGAGCATGGGCTTTTACGACATGATCATCAGCCTCAAGGCCAGCCACGTTCCAACAGCCCTGGAATGCTACACCTTGTTTGCCCAGAAGAGCGATTATCCGACCCATGTCGGCATAACTGAAGCTGGGAGCAGGGAATACGGCACTTTGAAGTCGGCCGCCGGGATCGGCGCGATTCTGCTCAGGGGCATCGGTGACACGATTCGCGTGAGCCTTTTGGGCGACCCTGTGCCTGAGATTGAGGCTGCTTTTGATATTTTAAGGGCGTGCGATCGCCGGGTAACTCGTCCTGAGGTGGTGGCTTGCCCGACCTGCGGACGTCTCGATATCGACCTTGAGCGGATTGTGGCTGAGGTTGAGGCACGGATGAAGACCTTGACGAACCCATTGCGTATCAGCATCTTAGGATGTCTGGTGAACGGCTTTGGAGAGGCCAAGGAAGCGGATCTGGGCATTGCGGCCGGCAGTGGCAAGGGCGTGATCTTCAAGAAGGGCGTTCCGATTCGGAACGTTTTGGAAGCCGATATGGTTCAGGCGCTTTGGGAAGAAGTTCAGCGGTTTGATGAAGATACCCCAGCGCTTGAGAGCTATACCGCGAAACAAAAGCAAAAAGACGCAAAGAAATCTGCGTTGACAGTGATTAGCTGAAAGAGTTAAGTGGTAACGATTTGCGGGATCAGTCGCAAACTTCCGGTAAAATTCCGGAAAGAGTCTCTTGACTAGGCGGCCTTGATTTCGGAATATGTTAACCTTACCTAACAGTCGAAACAGGTGAGATGATTCTGGACACGGTATGTGCCAGAGTCCGATACCTGAAAGAAGAGGCGACGGAGAGCGCGTTGCCACCCGACTTGAGAGCGGTTCCGGTAGGTTGCACTGGAACTGTTTGGTAAAGCAGTCGGGTTTGTCCGATAGAACACGTTGAGGAATGACCGCCTTCCATGCCGACCATTAACCAATTGATTCGTACGCCACGTGCCCCCAAGGTTTACCGCAGCAAATCGCCAGTGCTCGAAGCCTGCCCGTTCAAGCGAGGGGTATGCCTTCAAGTCAAGACGATGACGCCTAAGAAGCCGAACTCCGCGATGCGGAAAGTGGCTCGGGTACGACTGTCGAACCAAAAGGAAGTCACCGCTTATATTG
>CAMBZY010000032.1 GCA_945872325.1 Candidatus Kuenenia stuttgartensis
CCGCGAGCGGAGACAGGAGGGATGGTAAAGCTATACTTTGTATTGGCTTACGCCGTCCTTGGGTGTTGCCCAAGGCTGGTATGGAACGGGCCTTTGGCCCTCAAACCAAATCCATTGATCTATTGATCTATTGATGCGTTGTGGCTTTATGACTTATGCGTAATAACGAGGGCTAGCGCCCGGCGGCTAGATTCAAACAGAGAAACCGCGATCGCACGGAGAGTTTCGTTTTCGAATCCGTCAATTGGGCAATTAAGGGATTCTATATTAACCAGACTAATCGATATCAGAGCCTCGGGTCAAGAAGCTCTAAATGGAATCACTTTATTTTACATCTGTAGGATGCTGAATGTCCAGCGAATTATTCCGAATCTCTGGATTGTTTTGATGGTGCGGAGATCTTCAATAACTCGGAGGCATCGAGCACAATTTTATTACCCTCGTTTGATTCGAGAGTTTGGATCAATCGCAAAAGCCCGAGGCCAGGGTTGGACTGCACCGTTCGGGCTGCGTTGGCAAGGCTTCGCAGAGCGGCAGATTCGCCACGGGCTCGCTCCAATGCAGCCAGTCCTTCCTGCCTCGCTTCAGCCACTTTTGCATACATTTGTTTTAATGGAGCAGGCAACATGCAATCGCGCACTGAAACGGCCAGAATCGAAATTCCATAACGATTTGTCTGCTCTTTCACGATCATCTCAATCTGGCCTCCAATGGTGCTGCGACTCGCCAGAATCTGGTCGGCGGTCATGAGTTCCATCACGGTGCGCGTTGCGGATTGAATGTCAGCATAAAGCGTTTGGTAATATTCGTCTACTACTGTGAATGCTTTGACTGGATCCGTGAATTGCCATCGGCACTGAAGGCTGATTTTAAAGCTTAATGCATCTGCGCTGAGCACTTCCTGACCCGCAACGATCAGAGTTTGTTCACGCATTTCAAAGATATTGATTGTTGTGGTTGATGACCGGTAGCGGAACTGCGAAGGCTCGACAATTCCTGTAAGTTTGCCTCGATCATAACGAACCGCTTTTTGATATTCATAAATCGTGATTTGAGGGAAATGCAACTCAAGCCAGTGATAGATCTTTTTCCAAATGAAAGCGATCAGCAATCCCGCGATAAAAATTGCTACGCCAATCCAGATAGCGAATTCTCGATTCAAATTAGCGAATGGCATGGATCAATCAATCTCTTGAGAATGAACAGTTTCGCGCCAGAAGGCCCATGTTGATTCAGCGGGGGCCATTCATCCTCGGTGAATGATGACCCGCAGGGCCGGTCAATCATTGCCACTGATTCTGAACATGTCGGAAGTCATGGCAGGGCCTGCTGGAACGAGACTGGAGTAGAGGATTCGAACCTCACGGTTTCCATGAGTGCAAAATTTCCAAATACGCGAATCTGATCGGCTGATGGCCCATACTGTTCGCTTTGCGAAATCCTGCATCGTTAAATGTATGGGAGCCGGAATCGGCTGTCAAGCGATCAGAAATCGGATGTGATGCGTTTTTACAATTCAAATCGAAACATCTTCATCGAGACTTTCCGGATCCAACCCTTCCTGGCCCAGTTTCATTTCCTGAATTTTTTTATGAAGCGTGTTGCGGTTGATGCCGAGTCGGGCGGCCGCTTTGATCTGGACATTGTCACACAATTGCATGACATGGCGGATCAGCTCATTTTCCACCTTGCCCACCACAAGCTCGTGCAGGTTGGACGACCCTCCAGGAGCCTGCGAGACACCCATTCTGACCAATTCAGCCGCCATCGTTTCCATGGCTCGCGACGAACTATCGCCTGAAATGATTGTCGCAGGTGGGCGCGGCCGTTCGGCGACTTGTGCAACCGCGGGCGCAGGTGCCCCATTGGGCCGCCCCAGAGATGTCCAGCGAGGCAGCCAGGCCACCGGCGATTCACCACGCAATTCTGGAGGCAGATCGGCGGCCGTCAGCTCATTCCCAACGCCTAAAATTACGGCACGCTCCGCATAGTTCTGCAACTCCCGAACATTACCGGGCCAGTCGTAATCGACCAGCATCTGCATGGCCTCGGTGGTCACCAAAGGCGATTCACGCATGTTCTGGGCTGCAAAACGCTTGAGAAAATACTCAACGAGAATCGGAATGTCTTCGCGGCGTTCACGCAGGGGCGGGAGCACGATCGGAACCACATTGAGACGATAATAGAGGTCTTCGCGGAACCGGTCGGCCGCAACTTCCTCACGCAGGTCGCGATTCGTGGCTGCAATCACCCGAGTGTCCACTTTGACAGACCGGATGTCGCCGACTCGCTCGAATTCGCCTTCCTGAAGCACGCGCAGAAGCTTGACCTGAAGCTTGGGCGATGTGCTGTTGATCTCGTCCAGAAACAGACTTCCGGTGTGGGCGGCTTCAAATCGGCCCGTCCGATTGTCGCTGGCGCCTGTGAACGAACCCTTGACGTGCCCAAAAAGCTCGCTTTCGAGCAGGCTTTCCGTCAATGCTCCACAGTTCATCCGAATATAAGGACCGCTACGACGCTGGCCAAGGTCGTGTAAGGCTCGTGCGATCAATTCCTTGCCGGTGCCGGTTTCGCCTAAAAGCAAGACGCAGGCACGACTTGGAGCCACTTGACGAGTCACCCTGGCCACTTCGCGCATGGCTGGGCTGGTCCCGATCACGCTTGGCAAAGTGCCAAGATTGCTCTCGGTGGAGGAAAACCGGAGATTTGCAGGCATGGAAGTTGTGACCATATCGTTCAAAATCATGCCAGAAAACGTCTCAGGAAACAACCCTTTTGGCTAAAAAAAGTGTCAAGATTTGTCGAAAAAAACGACAGTCTGCCCGATTCATGCGCAGCAGGGTCCATTTCGTGGATCTTTCACCAAAGCTCAAACTTCGGATAACAATTTGGGAACCCGGCCCTGTTCGGTGAAGCGTTACTACAAGAAAACGGATCGCCTAACGTTCCAGTTGCCAGCCAGCTCTGGAAACAGACTTGGTCGTTCACTCGGCACCTTTTGAGTTTTCCGTTACCATGATTTTCATTTCAGCAGTTTCGAATGATGACGCACTTCGACTAGAATATTGTATATCTGCCGCTTCTAAACTGAGATGAAAGTGAGAAGGTGATGACAATCCATTTGAACCGTCGGTCCGTGATTCAAGCTGGATTGGGTTCGATTTTCACACCTTCAATGATCTTGGGCGAGCCCCTGAAGGATCCGAATCGCAAGCTGGTTCTGGTCGAGCTCTTCACCTCACAGGGTTGTGATTTATGCCCTGATGCTGAGCGATTGATTGGCCGCCTGTTGGAGGAAGAACGAAAATCGAGTGACCGCATAGCGGTTCTGGCCTGGCATGTGGATTATTTCAATCGTCCCTGGCGCGACCCGTTTTCAGAGGCCCGCTACAGCAGCCGACAAATGGCATATCACGAAGTTTTTACCAGAACTCGGCCGGCTTTCATGAAAACAGCCGAGAACGGATTGTATTTCACTCCCATGCTGATGATTGATGGGATCACGCCCATGCTGGCCAATACCAAGCCCGAAACCATTCAGAAGGTGAAGAATGCAATCACGGCCGCCAGGAGAAAATCGGTGGAAATTCATCTGGATTTTGAATTTCACGGTCCGAGCGGAGAATTAAGGGTTGATCTCAATCAAATGTCACGCAAAAGCCGCTCAACCAAATCCTCCAAGGATCTCCTGGTGACGGCCGCATGTGTTCAGAAAACGGCTTCGACAAATGTCGAGAGTGGCGAGAATGCTGGCAAAGTTCTTACTGAACAATCCATCGTGCGCGACTATGATTATAAGGCGTGGAATGCGAATGCGGATCGCAAGACAACAATTCGATTGAACCTCAAACCGCCGGCAGGCCTGAAACAATCCGAAATGAGCTGGATTGCATTTATCCAGGACACATCCACAGGGGCGATTCTGCAATCATTCCAAGGGGCGTGGAACGCTTGAAAGCGTTCCACGTTTGGAAGAAGAGCAATATTTTCAATGAGTCCGGCCGAGGTTATCTGCCAGAACCCGGCGCAGGGCAAGGGCGTCGATCTCGCCGGTCTTGCGAAATACAATCTTGCCTCCAGGCGCGATCAGAATGGTATGAGGCACTGGCCCTGGCCAGGCTTTATCGAGGGCTTCTGCGAGCGCGTCCTGATCCTCACCCGTAAAAATATAATTGAGGTTCGAGGCATGATGCTCGCTCAAGACTTTGAGGGCCTTGGCGGTATCTTCGGGTTTATCGACGGAAATGGTGACCATTTCAAAGTCACGCTTGCGATACATCCGGTTGATCAGCACAAAGTCAGCCATTTCAGCCACGCAGGGGCCGCACCAGGTGGCCCAAATGTTGACGAGCCGGTAGTTTTTCGTGTCGTTTTTGGCAAGATTTTTGATGATCTTTAAATCGGCTTTTTCAAGAGCGACCGGTTCGGCATCACACTTCGCCAGATGCTCCACAGCCGAGGCCCGTTTATCCGACCATTTTGTCGAACAACCGCGCACTCGAGTGATTGGTACGGAGACGGTTTTACCAGCCAAAAGGGCTTCGATTGCATTCAGGGTATCGGGTGTTTTGACAGGCCCGGTTTCGGTGTCGTCAAATCGGCCGTGATATTGCAACTTGCGATTTTTATCGAACACGAAAACGTGGGGCGTGGCCAGGGCTCCGTAGGCAAACGAGGTTTTCTGGGTTTCGCCGTCGTAGAGATAAGGGAAATTAAATTTCCGGTCAGAGGCCCGAATTTTCATGTCGGCCATCGAGTCGCTCACGTCGGTGAAGCCAAGTTCATCGAGCCTCAGTGCTTTATCGTCGTTCGGAGAGATGCAGACGACAGCCACGCCTTTGGCTTTATAATTGGCAGTCAGGTCGATGATTTTTTGCTCATATGCCTGAGCCGTCGGGCAGTGATTGCATGTGAAGATGATCGCCAGAACCGGTGCATCTTTAAAATCGGAGAGCTGATAATTCTTGCCGTCCACGCCGGGAAGGCTGAAGTCGGGGGCAAGGGCTCCGATTTCGAGAGGCTTTAAACCGGCAGGATCGGCCTTGGCGAAATGAGGAGCGATTGCAACTGCGCTGAGTCCGGCCATCCCGGCATTGAATAACTGACGACGATTTAAGTCTTTGCGGTACATGGTTGCAGGATCTCGGTGGTCGTTGATGGAGATGAAATGGAGGAATCCATTCATCCTACACGGGTGGATCGGTGAAGCCAAGAGAATTGATGAACGATCAATCAAGCGGATCGAAACCGCTGGCAAATTCACGAAGGCTCATGGTTATAAGGCCAAAGGCCCGACCCATACCATAGGTGCTTAAAGCGAATGCAAAACATATTTTATGGACCACCCCGGAATCCGGCATGAACCTTCACGAAAACGATTGCGCTTGTGGCTTCAATCTGTCAAAATCAAGGGACCTTACGCCAAGTTCTACCCATGTTTTGTGAGGCCACGATGGTTCCCATATTACCAACAGCCCAGATATTTGAAGCTTCGGTCGCAGCAATTCCGTAGAGGAATGAGCCCGCCTGAGTCTCTTGTTTCAGCCACGAATTCCCACCATCGCGAGTGTGCAGAACCATTCCGTCGGCTCCACAGGCCCAGGCAGTGCTCTCGTTCAAGGCGTAAGTCGAGAGCAGCATCCGATTTGTCGATGAGTTCTGACGCTGCCAGGTTTCCCCACCATCGGCTGATTTCAAGATCACGCCCGGCCCGCCCACGGCCCAGATTTGATTGGGGCCAGCGGTAGAAAGGGCGTGAAGATTGATCGCGGGATTGGTTGTCATGGTAACCCAGGTCTTTCCTGAGTCAGTGGTTCGGATCACGGTTCCCTTTGAACCCACGGCCCACGCGGTGGTGTCATTGACGGCTGACACATCAAACAAATAGCTTTTCGTCGAACTGGCTTGAGGGGTCCAGGTCGCTCCACCGTCCTCTGTATGAAGCACGACACCGTCACCGCCCACAGCATATCCATTTTGACTGTTCTGGAAACTGACGCTGAAAAGGTCGGCCGAAGTGGAGGCGGACTGATCGGCCCAGGTCTCTCCACCGTCAGTCGTTTTCAGGATCAGCCCCTGATTGCCCACAACCCAGGCTGTGTTGCGATCAATTGATGCAATGTCGCGAAACCAGCGCGTATGGCCTGTATAAAAAGGCTCAATGCGCGACCAACTGGTGCCGCCGTCGGCCGTTTTCATAATCGCACCATCGCGGCTCACGATGAATGCGTGATTGCGATCATTCAATGCGATGGAGACCAGCCAGTCTTCGGAAATATTGTGTAAAGTTGCCAGAGCTTGTGTCGCTTCGGCCCGGTTTGGGTCGCTCTTATGCTCCGAAACCTGTGCCACTCCAGCTGATGCCATGATTGCAACGGCCCCTAACTTTGCCGCAACTCGAATCAATCCAATCATGATAAAGGCTCCTTTTTTTCTATCCAAACACTGCCCGGCGATTTCGATCGTCCATGAATCATATATTAAGATTGTATGAAGAAACGGAGAAAGATCAATGTATATTTTGTAATCTCTGAGATTTATGTACAGATAGCTTGACTTACAAGTCACTCGCCGGGCGACTGGTTCGATTCATCGCCTCTGACGAAACCTCCCATAAAAATCAAGGGGGTTTGACTATCCCTCCCAAACCAAGTATTTTAAGTCTGTTACACCAAATTCAGAAGGTTGTCTGACCGTTCACAATCTGAAACATTCGCCACACTTTATGATCCATAAGCATCGTCTTATGCAGTTGAGCTGATCCCATGTCGATCCATGACAGTTGGTCCCTGAAAAATCATCGTCAGTTGGCCCAAACACTTGTTCCAGCAGTGGTCTGTCTTGAAAATCGAGTCGTGTTGACTGCGTTTGCCAATCCCCTGCAAATCTCGAGCGTCAATGGCCTGCTGGATATCACGATGGAAGCCCACAGGTCGTCTCAGGTGATCGAAGTGGCGGATCCCTCGAATCCGCTCGCCGCCGGGGTGCCGACTCTGGTCGATGGGTTCATGACTTATCGCTGGACAATTATTAACGGCGTATCCAGCACCGGAGCAACCACCGGCGACGGGCCTTCAGGACCGACCCTGTATGTGAACCCTGGCGACACTTTAAGGGTGCATCTGGTGAACAGTCTGGGCAATCAGCCGACCAACTTCCACACGCATGGTCTGGTGATCAGCCCGTCTGGTGAATCAGACAATGTGATTATTTCGCTCCCGCCCGGGGAGACCAACGTTTATGATTACCAGATCCCGGCCAATGAAGAGCCAGGCGTGGCATGGTATCACCCGCACAGGCACGAATTCACTGCGGATCAAGTTTATCGTGGTCTCGCCGGGTTTCTGGTCGTAGGGTCTGCCAGTAACAATATCGATCAGGTTCAGAACCTGCCGACGCGAATGATGATGATCCGGTCCGAGTCGATCGCAACCGATGCGACCACGAATCGGCCGACTTTGATCCCGATGACAGCTGTCAACAGCGGCCAGTTTCAAGTCACCATCAACAACATGTATATGCCCGACCTGCAAATGCAGGACACCACAGAGCTTTGGGTGGGGCTTCAGCTTGACGTGCGCGACCTGGTACGAACCTTCCAGCCGGTTTCGAACGATCCCACGACGTGGAACTGGGATCAGGATCCACAATATCAGCCTTACAGCACAACCCCTGAAGGCAAAAACGTAGAGGCATTCTATGTGGCTCAGGATGGTGCTGCATTTCCTGAGACTGTGGGCAAGGCCCGAGTCGCTCTGGCGCCTGGCAAGCGGGTGAGCGAAGTGATTTCAGCTCCCCCTGAAGGCCAATCCCATTATTTTGTGGCCACCGTGATTCAGCCAACCGCATTAAGTACAGAATACACTCAGGCCATCATGCTTATTCATGGAATTGGGGCCGGTGGAGTACCGGCTGATTGGGTCGATCGCCCTCTGACAAGCTCGACCATGCAGTATGAAGACCTTTCCAAACAGAAGGTGGATGTTTACCGCACCGTTGTGTTTCAGACAGTCATGGTGAACGGCGTAAACCAGTTTCAGATCAATGGCGAAATCTTTCCCAATGCGCCCGTGTTTCAGCCAAGGGCAGGGCAGGTGGAGGAATGGCATGTGATCAATCTGGACAAGGTGCCGCATCCGATCCACTTGCACATGCAGCACTTCCAGTCGCAGGCGGAGCCCGGCTGGGCGGTTCCGCCTCATACCTTTGATCAGGATGTTTGGTACACCGACCCACAGGCGACCAGCGTTTTCCGGATCAAGTTCAAGCCGACCCTGGGCGAGTCGGTTTTTCACTGCCACAACCTGTTCCATGAAGATGGTGGAATGATGGCCTCCCTGAATGTCATACCGGCACAGCCTTTGCTCGTCGCGGCTGACTCCAGCACTGGCGGAACGGCCAGGTTTTATCCGCTCGGCGCAGGTCCCAGTGAAAAAATCTCAGGCACGCCCGTGGCCAAGGTTCATCCATTTGGCCCCACTTACAAGAGTGGAATGACAGCGGCCATGGGCGATGTCAATTTTGACGGAGTTCCCGACGCCACTTTTGGATCAGTCCGGGGTGGCCGGGTGGTGGTGCTTGACGGGGCCTCGAATTTCAAGACAGTTCTCTATGATTTCAAGCCGTTCGGGAATCGGTTCAGGAGTCGTGTGGAAGTGGCTGTGGGCGATATCAATGGAGACAATCGTTCGGACATGATCGTTGCCGGCGGCTTCGGTTCCAAGCCAATCGTCAGGGCCTTCAGCGGAGCATCCGGCAAGCTCCTGACTGAATTTGAGGCCTACGAACGAAATTTCCGGGGTGGGGTGAAACTGGCCACAGGTGATGTGGACGGTTCGGGCAGGATTCGGATAGTGACCACTCCAGCCAATGCCCACAGCCCGGAAGTAAAAGTGTGGGGCTGGAGCCTTTTTACTCCGAATCATGAACCGACGGCCTCTAAAACCAGTCTGGGCCAGCCGGAACTGATTGCGAATTATCTAGCAGGTAACAATAACGACAGGCGGGGACTGACTTTAACCACTACCTACTATGCCGCCAACACGGGTGGATTTGCCAGGATCGTGACAGCGCCCGCCAGAGAATCAGGCGACGCGACAGTCTGGCAGATTTCAGACATGAGCGGTCACATGATGAACATGGGCGACATGGCGAGCCAGATGTCGGCCACGAAATTGACGACCATTCGGGCCTTCCCGGGCCGGAGTTTCCGTTCAGGGCTTTCTCTGGGATCAGTCAGCACGCCGACCGGCAGCCTTCTGGCCATCACCCCGAGAGGGTGTAAAGCGGGTCTGGTACGATTTTTCAACGCTCCCAAGGGAGTTCAGCCCGTAGCTTCGGGCGAGATTGTTGCTAAACTCAACGGATCTTTAGGTTTGAGCGGAAGTTGATAGGAGAAGAATTTGGATTCAAGGGTCAACGGGCAAGTGCGCACTCAATCCTGGTGCTTTACTAGCCGGTCTTGGCGATAGCCCCGGTTAATTCTCTTACGCGAACCGGGGGCTAGCGCCCGGCGGCTAGATTCAATCCAAGAAACCCAAAGCTAGCTCCGGTTGGTTTTCTAAATCGCCGAAACCGGGGCTAGCGCCAAGACCGGCTAGAAAATCGCCGCACGGCACTAACTCCTGTCAAACAATAACGTTTATCCGGATGTACGTTTTGTTCTATTCCCAAATCTTTTGTCACGAGGTTCTTAAATTGTCATGAACCTCGATTCTTAATGGTGACACTCGATTTTTCGATCCACCTTTTTCTCCGGGAACCTCCACCATGCATGCCGGCAATCCAGCCTCCAACGCCGTCAAGCACGGTCTTTCCAGTAAAATGTATCTGCCTGATCATGCTTTGGAAGCCATCAGCCAACTCGAACTCCAACTCATCGATCTCTATCAGCCTGAGACTGAAACAGAATCCCATGTGGTTCGCGAACTCTCTGTCGCATATTGGCAGAAACAGGAAAATGATCGCATCCATGGCCTCGCTGTTGAAAAAGAAGTCCGGATCGCTTCCGATGTTTTTGAATCCCAGCAACTTTTGAAATTTCATCAGGATCAAGCCCAGTGGCGACTATTCCCCCAATTCGGGCGCGATATTCTCGCTAGAACTTATCTGGGCGCACAATATTTTCAACAAATCTGGAACGATATCGCCCACTCACTCTCCGCAGACATTTCAGAAATGACACTCGACCAAGCCTGGAACGCGGCTCTCACAGAAAAATCGTTCGCTAATATTCAAAAAATCAACCACGATGGATGGTGGATCTTCGCCAGATTTCTTGCAGCCAGTCGCTCCCCTGATCATCAAATCAAAGACTGGATCGATCAATCAGGCTCCACCGCCTCACTCTCAGCCGAACCACTGGCCAGACAACAACTTAACAAAGCCCCCGATCCCGATTCGTCAAAGCAGGAACTGCTTGAAAGAGCCCGGATACGTGCCGGGGAATGGTCGGCAATTGCCGATAATCTGTTGATACAACACGAGTTCGAAAAAGCCCAGTTTGCCCAGACCGCTGTCGGCATGGGACTCGGCGATGACAAGTTGACGGCCGCCTCAAAGCTCACTTACCGGTATCGCGCATCAGCACAATCGCTTGTCGACAAGCTCCAGCGCCGGATTGACGCTCTCCAAAAAGGTCGCGAACTGGAACGATATCGACGGATTCAGGCCGATGCACGCGAAAGCAGGATTCAGCAGAAGCAGAATGAGCGGCGATACACTTATGCTGGAACCGAGCTTTGGGAGGCAGATCAGGTGGCCAAAAACGGGGCGATCCCGTCCGCCTTTGAATCGATTCAACGAAGGGCGGTTTATGAAACTGGAATTGCCGTCGAAACCACCCCTGAAACGTTCTCGATGGACTCTCCACAATATCCTGCTGTGCAATCATTTACGGAGCCAGATCAAAACGGAATTCAGGGGCAGGAAATCCGCGAGGATGAATTTCAGAACTGGCCTGACTCAGACTTCACCGACCCTGATTCCAGCCGTGCCAGAATGATTATGAGCCAGATCAAAGTCAATCATGAGGCCGAGCAATATTGCGAAAAGTTTATGGCCGAGAAAATTCGCCGCCTGAGAATATCATCCAAATGATTCTGATCGAACAGAAACATCGAGATATTCACGACGATTTGGATTGCAATTGAGACTCATGCTTCCAGACGGAAATGAGAATGAGTCCAAATGGAATCCACCAGATCAGGTCGTTTGATAGCAGAATGACACCGAACGAGGGTGGCAGAGAACCTTTCAAAAGAGCCTGAGCAAAGCCGATGGGGCCAAATATCTTGCCCAGAAACCCGACCAGCACAATCGGCCAGTGGCGGTATGGATCATCGGCGGCAATGGCGTATCCGAGCCCATAAACGCCAACAATCATCCCAATACACTGCCATAATTCAGGATAATTCGGAGGCACCATACCCGCCCACTGAAACAGGGCCGATGGGAAGAAGATCGACCAGCTCCCGAACAGGATATTGTAAATGGCTGCGACCAATAGCCATTGACGCATCCAGGTAGAGCCTGACTTCGGTGTTTTCTTCCAGAACTTGTTCATTGGGGATCTTTCGTTGAGAGCCAGTAGGAGCCATAGATGAAAACCGATTGAAATAGAACCCGGCCCCAGAGCAGGGCGGGCTGATCGATACCGAACATCGGTATTTTATGGATCGCCACATGCAGGTGGGCTGGCAGAATGGCGACAAAATAAGCCGATAGCAACCTTGCCGTGAGTCGTTTGAGCCGTGGAATCCAGAGCCCGATCGAGGCCATCAGTTCCAAAACGCCGGTGAGATAAATGCATTCCAGATGAAATGGGATATAGGGCGGCATGGCAGGCATAAAGATCGAAGGAGCAACAAGATGAACGATACCGGCAACCCCGGTGATGATCGACAGCAGAAATCTGACAATGAGCACTGACATGTTCGGAAAGAAGGGTCCAGAGATCGATTTTATCTACGGTAGTGTACTGGATAAACGCCACTCAGAGCGTTCATATTGATGTAAGTAGAAACCATGGATCGTCAAGATCTGGATGATTAAAACCACTTGGGAACAGGCCGGAAATAACTTCCCGTTTTCAAACCAATTAACCGGGGCTAGCGTTAAGAACGGCTGATAGCCTCTGGTTTCCTGGTTTGAATCTAGCCGCCGGTTCGCGGAAGAGAAATAACCGGGGCTAGCGCCAAGACCGGCTAGATAAGAGCCGCGGTTTGATTGGCCACGGTTCTCTAAAAACCGGAACTTATTTCCTACCGGTTCCTTGAGAACCGGGCAGGTTCGGTCAAGCCGTTGGATCTGGATTCATAATACCCAGAATATTTCCGTCGAGGTCTTTGATATAAGCCAGCCAGCCGATTCCAGGAATGGGCATTTTCGGGAGTGCCACTGAGCCACCAAGTTCTGCATTTTTAGCAAGAATGGAATCAACGGAATCCACTTGAACCGTACAGACAGATGCATTGACCGATTGCATTTCCACAGGAGCCGGGCCCTGGCGTTTGACAAGCCCTCCGTTGATGCCTGGCTGGTCGTCGGTGCCAGTCACAATCGTCCAATATTCCACCTCAGGAATAAATCGGGTCAGTGTCCACCCAAAAAGCGACTCGTAAAATGGGATCAATTCGAGAGGATTTGTGGCATGGATTTCGAAATGGATCACGCGTGGCATTCTTTTTTATTCCAATTCTGGTTCACTGGTTCGTTGTTCTTAGAAAGTCAGGGATTTATGTCATATCCGTTGCATTTTGAGCATGGTTCGTGTCGTGCTGAGCCGCTTGATGAAACGAGGCGCCTGGCAGGAGTCGGCCTGGCCCACCCAGATTCAAGAGCTCCTGGAGCTTCTGTTCGAGCAGTTCCGTCAACAGGCTCGAAGCCTTGCGCGACTTATTCGGCGCTTCCTGATCCTTTGCAACGGGTACTTCAGGAGACTGACCTGATGGAACTTTTTTATCGACAGATTGGACGAATTTCTGAACCTCGATCGGTTCTCCGATATAAATCGAAGCCCGTCGGGGAACATAATGGCGGGCCGCTTTGGTATCGCTCCGCATGGCGTCCTGCTTGAATTTGATCAATATTTCCGAAGCACGCTCACAGGTCGGCGAATTCATTACATAATCACCTGGATAGCTATAAAGCTGCACCACCATGAACAGATCTTCCAAATCCTGCTTCCATTCAGGCAACATATTCGAGTCACG
>CAMBZY010000033.1 GCA_945872325.1 Candidatus Kuenenia stuttgartensis
GAAAGGCCGGCCACAAAGCGGACGAATTCATAGGCATGGGTGCCGATATCTCCACCGCAGCCTGATGCTCCTGAACGCTTTGGATCGACACGCCAAGCGGCCTGCTGCTGACCTGATTCTTCGAGATTGGTCGCCAGCCAGCCCTGAGGATACCAGGCTTCCACCTTACGAACTTCGCCGATTTTGCCGCCCTGAACCAGTTCACGGGCCAGCATGACCATCGGGTAACCGGTGTAGGTGTAAGCCACAGTGAACGGAGTGTTGTTGGCCTTGGCCACTTCGTGAACCTGACGGGCCTCTTCCAGAGTGATGGTGAGGGGCTTTTCGCAAAGGACGCCGAAGCCGCTTGCGGCAGCGGCCAGGGCAGGGCCGGCGTGTTCGTGATTAGGGGTGACAATGGTTACATAATCCATACGATCGCCGGCAGAGAGGGCGGCTTCGCCTTCGATCATGCTCTTCCAGTCGCCGTATCCACGGGTGAAGAAGAGATCTTTGGCGGATTCGATGGATTCTTCAGGCTTGGATCTGAGGGCGCCGGCGGTGAGCTCGGCCGAATTGTCCATCAAAATCGCCGTGCGGTGAGGCTTGCCGAAAAAGTTCCCAGGACCACCACCACCGACCATACCGACCTTCATCTTGGACTTGGCCATTTTCTAAACTCCCTGATTTGAATGCTTTAGGATTGCTGCGATGATTCCGATGCGAATCATCCGGAACCAGAAGAACCGGACCGAATGAATCACGATTGAGATGCGTATGGTTCCGTATATATCCAATAAATTGATCGGTACGCAAGGGCTGACCGCATAATATCGCTCGAATCCGTGAAACTTTTCTATTGTAGGAACGGGCAGGAAATAACTTCTGCTTTTTAGCGAACTCTTGCGAAGCTCACCGCGGCTGCTGTCTAGCCGGGCTTGGCGCTAGCCCCGGTTGTTTTGCTAGAGGGCTACGCCCTGCGGCTAGATTCAATCGCCGAAACTGTGGGCTTGAGCCCTTCATCTAAGACGTTGAAGTTATTTCCCGGCGTTCCTAAAGGCTTAATTCGTAAATGTTCTCCCCATCAACTTGATAAACTACGAATTGAGTGAAACAATAGATATGGAGTTAACGCTCGGTTGAACAGACTCCATCCATCTCCTGTCCACATCGCATCTTGAACCAGCACCATTTACGCCAGGCGTGAGGCCAAGGCCGTGTCCACTGATCTTGAATTCAGTGACTCAACCATCCTTTGGGGCCAATTTGCCCAAAGTCTGCTTGTCACAGAAAGAACCCTGAGCGCGATCCAGGCTGAAAGCCCTTCGGATCGGTCGTGCGCCGCCCCACCAGACACGGACAGAGATCACCTGGACCCTGGCCTTGTGGAACGTCGCGAGGTGATCGACGATCGCCATAAAATCATCTCTAACTTACTGAATGAAAATCAGTTACACGGAATCATCCTGAGTCGGCCTGAACATCTTTCATGGGTCACGGCGTCTGCTGATCTCACCCCCGGCCTGCAACTCTGGCGACATCCAATTTTTGCTTACGTGACACCTACGCATCGGATGATCATTTGCGACGCCACTCAATCGGCACGGCTTTTTGAAGAAGAACTTTTTGGGCTCGGCTTCCTTCTCAAAGAATTTCCGCTGGCCGATGGGTCTCAATCCATGCTCGCAAATCTAGTGATGGGCAAGCAGGTGGGATGGGATATCAGGCTTGACGATCGCCCCAGTTTGCGAGCAGCACTGCACGGAGCATGCCGAAATCTCTCAAATGCTGAACGAAGTAGTATCCGACGACTGGGCCGTATGCTGGCCCTTTGTGTCGAGACTACGGCGGCCATGATTAAGTCTGGCGAAACGGAGCGGGAAGTGGCGGCCCAGTTGGTGCACCGGATGATGCGGGAAGGGATTCAGCCAGTTCATATTCAAGTCCTGGCCGACGATCGGGCACGACAATATCGTTCGGCTGCCCCAAAAAATCATCCCATTACCACTTGGGCTGTGATTTCCGCAACCGGGCGCAGAGATGGCCTTGAGGTCAGCCTGACCCGATGCGTTTGCTTTGGGACCCCGAAGGTCGAGCAGATTCGCGATTTTGAAGTCGCTGCAATGGCTCAAACAACAGGCACTTTTTTTACGCGTCCGGAAGAGTCTATCAGCGTGATCGCGCCGAAAGTCAGGCGTATCCTTGAGAAAAACGGCTTTGCTGACGAATGGGGCCGGGAGTCATCTCTGGCTTCAGCCGGTCGGCCTGTCAGCGAACTGCCGTCCATATCCACCACGCCCAACATGGCCATCATCCCTTCAAATTCAGCCTGGGCATGGCAGGTCGGTGTCGGTTCGGCACGCGTGGCCGATACGATTGTCACAGACGATGCCGGCTTTGAATGTATCACCGTGGCCAAGCACTCAATTTGGCCCACAATGGAAATCGCCATCAAGGGGCAGTCGATCCGCCGACCATCGTTTTTAAGGCGCGAGGCCTGAGAATCCATCGGCTTCGCTTACCAGTACCAGTGTCGAATACGACGACAATTTCACCGTGGTTCCTGCCGTAACGATCGGCCCTGTATCAGGTTCGTATATATCGCCAGGCGATGGTGCAGATGTCTCCACGGCCACCCTCCAGATTCGACCCGTTGGTGATGCTGGTATCTGGAATGAAAGTTCGCTGGTCCAAGCGTTCATGGCGACGTAAATATCTCGATCAGGCGGCCCTCCACGATCATGCCCACGGCCATCGAGCGTGAATGCCAGTACGCGGGAATACTGCGTGAAATCGGGCCTGGTCGGATCCACCCCGTGCCAGATGATGTCTGGCATCAAGCCGTCTCCACGCGGAAATGTGTTACGTCGAAGCACCTTATGCCTTTTACGAAGTGCAATGACTCCCTTGGTGAATCGGAGCAAATCGGCGTGTTTTTTCGCCAGATCCCAATTCAGCCAGCTCGTGGGATTATCCTGACACCAGGCATTGTTATTGCCTTGCTGGGTCCGAAAGAACTCATCGCCAGCCATCAGCATGGGTACGCCCTGACTGACCATCAATGTGGTCAGAAAGTTCCGAACCTGTCGCTGCCTCAAGGCTTGGATCAGAGGGTCGTCGGTCGGCCCCTCAACTCCACAATTCCATGACTCGTTGGAGTCAGTCCCATCCTTGTTTTGCTCGCCGTTCGCCAGGTTGTGCTTCTGGTTGTAACTCACCAGATCGGCAAGCGTGAAGCCATCGTGGCAGGTCACGAAATTCAGCGAGCAGGTCGGCCCCTGACGCTGAAAAAGGTCGGGGCTACCGCAGATCCGGGTCGCCATCGGCGTAGTCATCCCCTCATGACCGGCCCAGAATCGTCGGACATCGTCACGATATTTGCCATTCCATGCCGACCATCGCTCACCGCCCGGAAAGCTGCCGACCTGATAAAGCCCACCAGCGTCCCACGGTTCGGCGATCAGCTTGGAGCGGGCCAGAACGGCATTCTCGGAGATCCGTTCCACCAATGGAGGATTCTCAAGGGCTCGGCCCTGACGGTCGCGGCCCAGAACGCTGGCCAGGTCGAATCGGAAACCATCGACACCGGCTTCGGCCACTTTGGCTTCAAGCATTTTCAGGACAAGGTCTCGCACGACGGGATGGTTGGAGTTGACCGTGTTGCCGCAACCACTGAAATTGCGATAGTTTCCAGCTTCATCAAGCATGTAATAAAGGCAATTGTCGAGCCCCTTGAAACTTTGGGTCGGGCCTCGTTCATCGCCTTCAGCTGTGTGGTTGAAAACCACGTCAAGGATCACTTCCAGGCCCTGACTGTGACACGCCTGAATCATGTTACAGAATTCAAGCCAGGGCGATTCGCGAACAGGCGATGACGAATATCCCGACTTCACCGCCGCGTAACTGATCGTGTTATAACCCCAGAAGTTGCGTAACCGCTCACCTGTCAAAGGATTAACGAACGGGCAATCCGTCTCGTCAAACTCATCCACAGGCAGAAGTTCAAGGGCAGTCACACCAAGGTCTCGAATATAGTCGAGCTTTTCGATCAACCCGGCGAATGTTCCCGGGCTCGCCACCTGTGACGAAGGATCAACCGTAAAACCTCTGACATGAAGCTCATAGAGAATCGTGTCGGCACGGGGAGTGGCTGGATTTCGGTCGGACTCATCGCGGTGAATTCTGTAATCCGTGACAATTCCAAGCCGCTCCTGATCGCACGGATGACCCCAACTGTGACCACACGAAAAGATCTTGGCAAATGGGTCGATCAGAAGATGTTCCGGGTTGTAATGGTGCGGATGCGACGAAGGGCCGTCCATCCTCCATGCATAACAAAAAGTTTCCGGTAGACTTTCCACCCGCACATGCCAAACGTCGCCCGTGCGATTGATGGCAGGGTCAAGCCTGAGGATGAGTTCGTCGGATCGATCGCAGCTCGACGAGATCACCAGCCAGGCGTCGGTGGAATGGCGGCTGACGACTGCAAAATTGACCCCATGGGGTGTTCGAGTGGCTCCATATGGCAAGGCCTGTCCGCGAAGAATCTCGACGGGCAGGCCTTGGAATATTGCTTTCTGGGAGCTGCAATCCACTTCACCAGTGATTTTGATGGGCATTTTGGAGCCGTCTTTTTTCAGATCGATCAAAGGAGCCCAAAGACTCGCAAGATGTCCTGATAGAGCACCATCACCATCAAGCTCAGGACAGCAATCAGACCCATGTACGAGAACAGGGCCAGGAACGATTCAGGCAAGGGCTTGCCGCGAATTTTCTCGCCGATCAGGAAGACCATCTGGCCACCGTCGAGCGGAGCAATCGGCAGGAAGTTCATCACCGCCAGATTGATCGACAAAATGCCCAGAAACTTCAGGAACAGGCCCATCCCCTCACTGGCTGAAGCATAAGCCTGGCTGGCGATGGTCACCGGCCCGCCCAGCAGCTTTCGGCTCACCCTTTGAGTCGCAAGAGCACGAATCGTGCCAAAAATCTCGCCAATGGATCGCTTCGTCTCGCTGATGCCCCGGCTGATGGATGCCCCCATGGACTGAGGCGGCAGGGGACGGATCAGGTTGAGCTGACCGAACCCGCGATCGACCAGAAACTGGCCAGGTGCAGGGACAGGTGCCAGTTTGACGACGGTCTCTTTATCGTTCGCAGCTACAGAGACAGCCACTTCGCGAACTTTCACCATGTCAAGCTGGCGGAGCACTGTGGCGATGGTCGCCAGCGGAGTTCCACTTGTCTGAGCTTTATCGGTGGCCGGAGCCGATGCGATCTGATACGACATCTCTTCAGGCTTCTTCGTGGACGGTTTCCCGTCAGCAGATTCTTCGGTCGCCGTGATCAGGTGGATTTTGGTGACCACTTGACCCGCTACCAATCCAGCCGCAGCGGCCGCAGAACCCGGCTCCACTTCGGCAATCACAGGAGTGGCGAAAATGGTCAGGCCCAGAGCTGGAATGTCTTGATTCTCTTCAAGTCCGAGAGGGCCAAAAGCGGCTGGCTCAAGCCGTGGGGTGATAGTCACATCGCGGCTCTTGCCTGACGCATCTAAAACGCCCAACTTCAAAGCCTTCCCAGCGTTATCAAAAGCAATCGCCGAGAAAGTCCGGGGGTCTACAGGTTTTCCATCAACGGTGGAGACCGTTTCGCCTTGCTGGATACCCGCCAGAGCGGCAGGCGAATTTTTCTGGATACTCGTGACAGCACCCGCCTTAAATTTCAGCCCCAAACCCATGGCATGGACCGCTGGAACGAGCACTTCACGTGGAGCTGCGTTGACTTCTTCAGAGGCCACAACACGCAGGCGGGCAGGTTCGCTGCGAACCTTTTCAAGCTCGACCCGCAGCTTCTGGTTTGAATCCACAGGCGTCCATTCGCCCTTGGCTGATGCCACCGCGACAATTTTATCCCTATCCTTCAAATCCTTCGGAAGTTCGGCGGTGGCCGGTGTTCCAGGCATTTTGGAGATGGCTGGCTTGCCTAGAAGAATATCTTGAGGGAACCCAAGTCCGACCTCGGGCTTGAGACGGCCGGCCCGAATTGTCGGTGTCAGCAGAACATCATAAGCTGAACCGTCTTCAGCCCTTTTCATATCCATGCGAACCGACTGGCCTTCCGCCGATGTACTGACGGTTCTGAGGAAATCCTCGAACGTCACACCGGTTTTGCTGTCTATGGCAGTGATTTCGTCGCCAGGCCTGATTCCTGATTCATAAGCTGGCCCGCCTGCCACGACAAACCCAACGACCGCTGGCATAAAAGGAACGCCGAGCCGGTAAGCCATGGCAAAGAAACCAAGACCAGTGATGATGTTCATGATCACACCAGCGCTGATGATCGCCATCCGGTGGCCGACGGGTTTATTGAGGTAACTGCGCGGATCAATGATCGCATCCTGACCATCTTCAGCCGGATTTTCGCCCAGCATCTTCACAAATCCACCGAGCGGAATGATGGAAAGGCTGTAGTATGTTTCGCCACGCTGGAAGCCCACTAGAGATGGTCCGAAGCCGATCGAGAATTTCTCAACCTTCACGCCCGCCCATTTGGCGACTGCAAAGTGACCGAGTTCGTGGATAAAAATCACAAAACCAAGGCCGAGGACAACCATCAAAATCGGCCACAAATTTGCTATGAATTCCACCGTGCCACCTCCCGCCGTGCCCAGGTGTCGACTGCAATGAGTCGATCAAGCGTAGGCCGAGCGTCAAAATCGTGATGTTCCAAGACCGCCCGACACACCTGCGGAATCTCAAGGAATCGCAGACTGCCGGACAAGAACCGCCCAACGGCTTCTTCATTGGCGGCGTTCACAACAGCCGGAGCTGTTCCGCCGCGACGTATTACCTCATATCCTATGCCCAGGCAGGGGAAATTGTCGAGGTCGGGGGGCTGAAAGTTGAGTGAAAAGCACTTCGACCAGTCCATCCGAGGGCTCGGTCCATCGCATCGATCAGGCCAGGTTAAAGCCATCTGGATCGGTAATTTCATATCCGGTGGGGAGAGTTGGGCCATCACCGAACCGTCGACAAATTCCACCATGGAATGGACAACGCTTTCAGGATGCACCATGACCTGAATCTGGTCAGGCTCGAGGTCGAACAGCCAGCGGGCCTCGATCACCTCAAGCGCTTTGTTCATCAGAGTCGCGGAATCAATCGTGATCTTCGGGCCCATCTTCCAGGTCGGGTGCTTCAGGGCCTGTTCCGGTGTCACATTTTCCAGTCTGTCCCGTGTCCAGCCCCTGAACGGACCTCCGGAACTCGTTAGAATAACACGCTTTACCTCTGATCGCTTGCCCGCCGACATGGCTTGAAAGACGGCGGAATGCTCGCTGTCCACCGGGATGATGGTCACTCCGTGCTCTAGGGCACGCTGCATGACAATCTCACCGGCCACCACCAGGGTCTCTTTATTGGCCAGTCCCACCAGCTTCCCAGCATCAATCGCAGCCAAAGTGCTTTCCAGCCCGGCCCGGCCGACAATCCCGGTAATCACTCGATGTGTATCTTCAGCCTGAACCACTTTGATCAACCCATCCTGGCCGCCCAGCACTTCAATGCCAGTACCGGCAAGTGCTTCGCGAAGGGCTGGCAGAACGGATTCGTCGGTCACAGCCACCCGGCTGACCTTGTTGGCAATCGCTTGCTGTGCGAGGAGTTGCCATGAACCATTGGCACTCAGGCCACGTGGTTTCAAGCCAAATCCTGCCTGACTATTGATCACCTCAAGCGTGCTTCGACCGATCGAGCCGGTGGAACCCAGAACGGCCACGCCTTCGGTCTTCGACTGATCAGCCTGAATGTTCCGTTGTTCCAGATTCTGCATGGGTACTCGTGCTGCAAGATCCATCGTGTTGATGAAAAAACGGTCAGTGGATTCCGATCAAGCCTCGCCTGCAATGGTTTCCAGGCTTGGGATTGGCTCGACAGGTTCCGGAATGATCACATCGAAGCTGCCGCGCTGCATGACAGTCAGGCCACGGCCACCACGACGGGTCACTGGATAACGGGTGGAGCGAATCACTTGCTCGGCTCCACGGTTCGATTTGACGGTCAGTCCTTCGCGTTTTTTATCGGCCAGGACAAAGCCCAGAACGCGATCTCCGAACGCCAGTTTGATCGCAAAAACGCCCTTAGCCGCCCCGCCTACAACCGGGATCTCCCAGACAGCGAAGATAATGACTCGGGCATTGTTTGTGGCCAGGCAGAGGTGCTCCCGACCTCCAGAGGTGAAGACGTTGAGGATCTCGTCGTTCTCAAACGAGGCAGGGTCAGGCCGCATGAACTGACGACCTTTTCTGGTAGACGGTAAGGCGTGTGCCGACAACGAAAAACGCAGGCACTTGCCGCCCGCTGAAACCGCCACCCCGTAAGGGCCAGGCGGCGGTGCAGAGACCTCGGCAGGCGTTTCCGCAGTCAAAACGTCATCCATCAACAGGCCCTGAGTGACTGGCCCGTCGGCCGCTTCCGCAGCACGCGCACCATCCCAAAGCCCAAGCCCCTCAGCTTCAACAGGTGCATCTTCCTTCGGAGGCGGCTCTTCATGAACGGGCAGGCAGCGTGGGTCGTGAGCCACCACACCAACGAGGCGTTCTCCATCGTCGAATGCGAAAAATTTCTGAACCGGATCGCCATGCCCGGTCGTCATCAAAATTTCGTGGGCCCGCATCGTGTAGGCCACGCCGCGATTGGTGAAAAATGTGACGGAAAGCCTTGCACGACAACGCTGAATCCAGCCCACAGCATCTTCATCGCGGGTCCGGATACCAGCCACATCCGTGAACGATTTCTGGCGCTTGATCCAGCCATCGCGACTGACGATCAGCCACGAATCCTCATCAACAATGTAATCTTCCTGCCTGAATTCGATCGCAGCCACAATCGTATTGGCGTCGATTCGGGTGCGGCGGGCATCTCCATAAAGTTCGGAGACTTCCACGAGTTCATCGGAAACAATCTTCCAAAGGGCCTTTTGATCGGCAAGCAGACCTTCGATCACGGCCAGACGAGCGCGGGCCTCTTCCAACTCCGCCAGAATATCAAGAATCTCGAGCCTTCCAAGCCGGTAAAGCTTGGTTTCCAGAATCGCGTCAGACTGTTGCTCGGATAGCCCGAACCGGTCGCAGAGCTTGGGCAAGGCGTCGGACTTACCATTGGAATCACGGATCAGGACAATGGCCTCGTCGAGATTATCGAAAAGGATCGCAAAGCCTTCCAGATTATGAATCCGGCGGAGCAGGTTCCTACGCTCATAGTTCAATCGGCGGGTGACGATCTGAAGCCGGAAGTCGAGGAACTGCAACAGAATGCTGCGCAGGTCAAGCCGTGCAGGCACGGGCACAGACGCTTCATCGGCAGGCAGAAGGCAGGTCAGATTCACCCCAAAGGTGGTCTGTAGAGGCGTATTCTTATAAAGATAGGCCATGGCAGCTTCGGCCGTGGCACCGGGTGCAAGTTCGAGCTGGATACGGATATCATCGGTCGAAAGGTCTTTAACATTCACCAGTTGCGGAACCTGGCCACGACCGATCAAATCGCCAATTTTTTCGACCAATGGGTCCTTCTGGACAGCATAGGGGATGCTGGTCACCCAGACCAGATTTTTCTTGATGGGATCCGATTCCCAGGTGCCCCGAACTTTCAGGGAGCCGCTGCCTGTTGCATAAACATTAAGCAGCTCTGCCTTGGTTGCGACAAGAATGCCCCCGGTCGGGAAGTCTGGGCCGGGTAAAACTTCGACAATTTTTTCTAGCGGTGTTTCACGATCATTCACCAGCAAGAGGAGGGCGTCGATGACTTCTTTAAGGTTGTGGGGCGGGATATTTGTGGCCATTCCCACAGCAATTCCGGTGGCCCCATTGACGAGCATGTTGGGCACACGGGCAGGCAGCACGACAGGTTCATCGACTGTGGCGGCATAATTGGCCCTAAAGTCAACGGTGTCCTGGCCCATCTCATTGAGCAGTTCTTCGGCGAACGGCATGAGACGGCACTCTGTATACCGCATGGCGGCCGGTGGGTCGCCATCGATCGAGCCGAAGTTGCCGTAACCATCAATTAACGGATATCGCAGGGCAAACGATTGGGCCATCCGCACGAGGGCGTCGTAAATCGACTGATCTCCGTGCGGGTGATAGCTTTTGATCACTTCCCCGATCACGGCCGCAGACTTTACGTAACGACCATCGGACTTGATCGAAAGATCTGCCCCCATGGCGTACAAGATACGTCTTTGAACGGGCTTAAGTCCATCGCGAACATCGGGCAGGGCACGACTCGTGATCACCGAAAGTGCGTAGTGGAGATATCGTGACCGAGTGGCATCGGCCAGTGAAACATCTTCAATTTTCGGGTCGGGCGGAGGGGCCTGAATGCCCGCGTTGCCTTGTTTGCGCAGTTTACGTGCCATGATCCGTGGCCAGTGGCCGTCATCTCCTTATGACAACAGGGAAACCCTGTGTTTTGAATGCCTTGTGTTGAAACAGAGGCACCAGTAGAACGAACTCTTGTGAGGCTTCGAGACGCTAGACTACGGTTTTTGCATCGTAATCGCAAGAGATAAGAAGTCGTACCCGTCACTTAGGAACAGGCCGGAAATAAATTCCCGTCTTTAAAACCAACCAACTGGCATAAGCGTTAAGACCGGCTAGGAACCAGCGTGGTAGCCCACGGTTTCGGCGTCTTACAAAACCAATCGGGGCTATCGCCAAGACCGGCTAGACAACAGCCGCAGATAAGATGACTGAAGTTATTAACAGCAATACTTTAGCCCGCTTAAAATTATCACTTTTTTTAATGCTGTTTTCTTGACGACCAATAATGCAGGTATCATAATATTTATAGTAGCTCTACCCAAGAATCACTACATCTGATATTTGGCATGCGGATTGCTTATTGTCCATCCCATGTGAAATCTCCCTTTAGTCACTGTTTTACAGTTTCTTAAGGCTTGTAGTTCCTGTGTGTACCATTTGCATTCCTAAACCGGAGCATCCTCTCGTGATCACTGCCAAGCGAATCATCTCCTCGACTCTTGCTGGTATTCTCTGTTCATTCGTCATGGGTTGTGGCTCGGGTGCTGCACCTGAAGCTGGTGTTCTTGATCCAGGCAAAAAAGCTGGCATGTCACCTGTCGATAAATCAGGCGATTCCAAAACCGCCAAGCCAGCGGACGCCAAGCCCGCTGAAGAAAAGCCGGCTGATGCCAAGCCTGCTGCGAAGTAATCCAAATTCATCCGGCCTCATTCCTGTCCGTCATCCAAGGTCTCTCCAAACTCTCTTGAACCTACTTAGAGGTGATTCATGCGTCGTGCCTCCCTCAGAAAACGATCAGGCTTCACGCTGATCGAGTTGCTGGTCGTCATTGCGATCATCGCAGTTCTTATCTCATTGCTCCTTCCTGCTGTTCAGTCGGCACGTGAAGCCGCCCGCCGTGCCCAGTGCGTCAACAACCTGAAGCAACTGGCTCTGGCCGCCGCCAACTACGAATCCACATATTCAGCTTATCCTCCAGGCCTTTACTGGTCATTGCTGACCGGTTCCTATGCTGGCTATCTGGGCACCAACTGTGGCCCACTCGTTTTGCTGACTCCTCAGATGGAGCAAAATGCCGTCTATAATGCTGTCAATTTCATGGAGAACATCTATTATCCATCAAATTTGACAGTCAACGGAGTTGGTATCAACAGCCTTCAATGCCCTAGCGATAACGCTAATCAGATTCGCACCCTGGCAGCCGACTCCTTCTTCGAGCCCGTTCCAGGTGGCCCTAAGATGGCCTATGCAAGCTATGCTGCAATGGCTGGCCCATGGGTTGTGAACACTTGGTCAATCCCAGGTGTCGGCTCAGGCGCCCGTGCTTCCCATGGTTCGGCCAAAGCCAACCAAATGGGTATGTTCAATGTTTGTAGCGATGTTCGTATCAGCCAAGTGACTGACGGCACCTCAAACACCATCCTATTCTCTGAGCACACTGCTGTTCCACTGGTCGGTTCCGCTCAAAACGACTGGCACTGGTGGACATCAGGCAATCACGGCGATACCCTGATTTCCTCAGGCTTCCCACCTAACCCACAACGAAAGATCAGCGGTGGCCCTGGCGCCATGGCCTTCATCTTCTCGGCATCGAGCATGCACCCAGGTGGGATCAATGCCGCTATGGTGGATGGGTCTGTCCGTTTCGTGAAAGACACAATCCAATCGGCCACACCGATGGAACCACTTCAATCCGTGAACCCCATCACCAACACCATTCCTGGCTGGGTCCAAATCATCTCCACCGGCACAAGCGGCACTTGGGATCAAACCTTTGCTCCTAAGCCTGGTGTGCAAATGGGTGTTTGGCAAGCCTTGACTACCCGCAACGGTGGCGAAGTGATCTCAGCCGACGCCTATTGATTCGGCTAAACGGCTGATTCGCATCTAAACATTAGCCCCGCAATGCTCTTAAAGTGTTGCGGGGCTTATTGTTTTGATCCCTGAGATTTTTGGTTTACCGAGATTACCTTATTTCAAATCACATAATTGATGGCAGTCGCGGCCTTTGACGACTCCTCAAACACCTTGAGATCTCTTGGCCTGACATATACGTCCAGTCCATTTTCAAGACCGAGTTCCAAGCTGTTGGCTTGAGTGATCTGAACATGCACTGGGGTAGAGTCCGGCAGGATCAGCTCGACCCGGGCCAACCAACCCAGCGGCGTGAGGCGTTTGATTCTGGCGGGCCAGCCTGGCAATCCGTTCGGCTCTCGGCTGATCACCAGATCATGGGGACGCACATAAATCGAGCCCCCAGGCGTCCCAGGCAATCGAACGGGCAGGGGCCGTTCGTTGTCGAGCTGCATTCCAAGGATTGTTTCCGGACGAAGGATATTCACCTGACCTAGAAACTCAGTCACAAATGGGCTGGCAGGTCGTTCATAAAGCTCTTGTGGAGGCCCAATCTGCTCGATCTTTCCGTGGTTCAAAACCACCACCTGATCACAGACTTCAAAGGCTTCCTGCTGATCATGCGTCACAAACAGGCTCGTCACATGACTTTCATCGTGCAACCGGCGCAGCCATACACGAAGTTCATCGCGTACTTTGGCGTCGAGAGCACCAAACGGTTCGTCCAGCAAAAGCACTTTGGG
>CAMBZY010000034.1 GCA_945872325.1 Candidatus Kuenenia stuttgartensis
AGAACGGTTCTATTCGACTGGGTTACAAAATCCTGGAGAACTGCCAACGACCCGTTCCCCCACGTCGATACCGGAGGCACCATCTGGCCCGCCTTTGCCAACACCCTTCAGCCCATTTTACAAGTCCCCATCGGACTCGTAAATGTCGCTGTGGGCGGGACTTCTACACGTCAGTGGATGCCCGGAGAAGATCTTTTTCGCCGGTTTTCCGAAGGTGGACAAGCCGTGGGCCGATTTCGCTATGTGCTTTGGCAGCAAGGCGAAAGTGATGTGATTGAGAATATTCCGACAACCACTTATGTCGAGCGTTTGCAGACGATCCACAAAGCCCTTGCCAAGCAGTGGGGGTTTTCTCCACGCTGGCTGCTGGCAAAATCCACTCTCCATCCGACGGTCTATAAAAAGCCTGTTGAAGAGGCTCGGATTAGGGCTGCGATTGATCAGCTTTGGATCGTTCCCGGATTTGGTCGTGGGCCTGATACAGATATTTTGAACGGTGAGAATCGTGGTGGGATCAAGTCGCGGCGACATTTCTCGCCGATCGGTCAGCGACGGGCTGGGCTGATGTGGTTTGCCAGCGTTTGGGCGGCATTGAATGAGGAGATACGACCATCAATAACCTGAATGAATTTCAGCAGCAAATGCATCGCCGAGCCTTCCTGAATCATTCTGCATCCGCCATGGGCGCAGCTGCGATTGCCGGCCTGATGGCACGCGATAATCAGGCTAAAGCCTCTGCTGCAGCACAATTGACTCATTTTGCTCCTAAGGCCAAACGAATTGTTTATCTTTTCCAGTCCGGCGGTCCATCGCATCTGGAATTGCTCGATTACAAGCCGAACCTGAAGAAGCTGCACGGCACGGAACTGCCGGATTCGATCAGGCATGGTCAGCGATTGACCGGGATGACATCCGGCCAGAAGAGCTTTCCGGTAATCGCTCCGAAATTCAAGTTCCATCAGACAGGTCAGGCGGGCACTTGGGTCAGTGAACTCCTTCCACACACAGCACGTGTGATGGACGATATTTGCCTGATTCGGTCCATGCACACCGAGGCGATCAATCACGACCCGGCCATCACGTTTATTCAGACTGGTTCGCAACAGCCTGGGCGTCCTTCGCTTGGGGCCTGGTTAAGCTATGGATTGGGCAGTGAGGCCGACGATTTACCGGCCTTTATCGTTCTGATTTCACACGGATCCGGTAAAGACGCGAATCAGGGGCTTCTGGAACGCCTCTGGGGCAGCGGTTTTTTACCATCCAGCCATCAAGGGGTGAAGTTTCGCAGCAGTGGCGATTCCGTCTTATACCTCTCCGATCCGCCCGGTATTGATCGTGATTTGCGCCGGCAAATGCTCGACGGACTCGCTCAACTCAATCAAAGGGAACTGGCCCAGTCCGGAGATCCTGAGATTTCGACCCGCATTTCGCAATACGAAATGGCCTTCCGGATGCAGTCTTCAGTACCTGATCTGACCGACATGTCCAAGGAATCGGCTAAGACGTTTGAGCTTTACGGTGAAGAGTCGAAAAAGCCTGGGACCTTTGCAGCCAACTGCCTTCTGGCGAGGCGGATGCTTGAGCGAGGCGTTCGATGTGTGCAGCTTTATCACCGGGGCTGGGATCAGCATGGTGGATTGCCGACGAACATTCCCAAGCAGGCCCATGACATTGATCAGCCTCAGGCGGCTTTGATCACCGACCTGAAGCAGAGGGGGATGCTGGAAGATACCCTGATTGTCTGGGCTGGGGAGTTTGGCAGGACGGTTTACGGCCAGGGTGGTTTGCAGGAGGATTACGGCCGCGATCACCACGGCCGATGCTTCTCCGTTTGGCTGGCCGGTGGAGGAATCAAGCCCGGTATTGTTCATGGAGAGACCGACGATTACGGCTATAACATCACCCGCGACCCAGTGCATATTCACGACCTCAATGCCACGATTCTGCACTGCCTGGGCTATGACCACAAACGACTTACGTATCGCTATCAGGGCCGCGATTTTCGGCTGACCGATGTGCATGGGAATGTGGTCAAGCCGATTTTGGCTTGACTCCATTGCGACCTGGTAAAGCAAGAGAAAGTGCTTTATGATCGCTGGCCACAAAAATTGGTCCCGTAAGATTTTATGGCTCATACCGAATTTCGGGATGGCGGCATTCAATGTACTTAAGAATATTCTGTGATTCACTTTAAGGACCATCCTGTAATCAGGCATGGGGCCAACTGTTTAGGGGGAAATTCGATTTTACAAATGAACTTTCTTGCCCTGAACCGGGAATAACCTGCATGGCAATTCCCACAACAGCCCTGGATAACGATTTAATCCGCCGTGTCCAGGCAGGTGATGGGAGTGCGTTTCAGCGGCTTGCGGAACTGCATGCCGAACCCCTCTATCGTTATGCGATTGTGATGTGTCGTGACCACCACAAAGCCGAGGATATCGTGCAAGAAACGCTTGTTGAAGCGTGGAGGTCGATTGATCGGTTTGATTCACGCTGCCGTTTTTCCACATGGTTGTACGGCATCCTGAGGCATCGCTTCTTGAAGACGTGTCGCCATCGGTCGGATGGGCTGCTTAGCTCTCTGAATAAAGCTCCCATTGAAACGCTGACGCAAAAGTCGGTTGGCCCAGAGTCTCTGTTTCAGACCTCCGAAGACGCCGAGAGGGTACAGATCGCGATTGCCGAACTTCCAGACAAACATCGGCAGGTCATCGAGTTGCGATTCTTTGCCGATGCCAGCCTGGATGAAATCGCAGCGGTTTTGGATGTGCCGACAGGAACCGTGAAGTCTCGACTTTATCATGGTCTCGAAAAACTTCGCCAACTGAACCTGGCCGTGAACCTTTTCCCCTCCGCTGGGGAATCATGAATGAGGCAGCCATGATTGACGAACGCCCATACTGTGAATCCCGATCCGAAGCCATCAGCCTTTTGGCGGCTGGTTGCCTGAAACCTGAAGAAGAGAAAGGCTTGAGGCAGCATCTTGCGACGTGCAGCGTTTGCCTCGAACGGTTGGAACAATCGATTTCGGTTTGCTCTGGCTTGCGATCGGCAGGTCTGGCTTCGATGAACTTTGAGGCGTCCGCACTTGTATCGCGAGTGATGGCAGAGATTTCCGCAACAAATGCTGGGACTGCTAAATCGAACGACTGCAAAGTGGGAGCCAACTTCCTGGCCTTCTTTGGCCTGGAAGCAATCTTGGCGCACTCGATGCAAGAACCGTCACGAGTAGAATCCTGCCAGACAAAAGTCCCGAGTTCGAGCACCGGCGGCAGCACCGAAATTGAAACAGGGACGCGTCTCATGAACTTTTTCGGTCTCCCCGTGGCCTATTAAAGCAAGCCTCTAAGCAACTGAGAAGAGGCGGGAATTGTTGGGTAGTCAAGGCCGCTTTGGCTGCTAATTTCATCAAACTAGAATTCTACAAGGAGCGATCATTATGGACCTGAAAGCCTGTGTCAAAGACCTTTACGCGATGCTTTTTGAGGGTCGCACTGAGGAGGCGTGGGAGAGATTCTATGCCGAAGACGTTGTCAGAAGGACCGAGTGGGAAACACGTGTCGGGAGAACTCAGAATCGAGACTATATTCAAGAATTCGTGGACAATGTGGAATCGTGGACGTCCAACGAAATCACGGGCATCGGCATCGATGAGGAACGTGCGGTGACGATGGTCCAATTCTCCCAGGAATTCAAGCATAGGATGTGGGGGCAGATCCGTAATGAAATTGTCATCGTTCAGCGATGGCGAGATGGACGGATTTACGACGAGTCCGTCTTCGTGATGAAGACCAACGAGAAGAGCGACGGACAGTTCTCAGACAACGAATCGAACACGGGAGAGAGTTGGCGACTGGTTTCCATGGTAATCGATGGCATTAACCAGCCTGTTGAGGGAGCGACTTCTTCGACCTCGGTGGGTAACGAGTTTACCGTGATCCATAACGGTGTCGAGGTGATGAAAGGTAAAGCCAGAGTGATTTCAGACGGCACGCCCTATCAGCAAGATATCGAAATCGACCGTGGCCCAGACGCCGGTAAGACGATCCGGCAGATTATCAAGTTCGAGGGCGATATGATGGTCGTGTGTAACGGTCCGCCCGACGGCGAGAGGCCAACCGAATTCTCGAGCGAGTCGGGCAGCGGTCACACGCTTGACGTTTGGGCTCGGGTCAAGCCTTAAGGAACAGGCCGAAAAAAACTTCCGCTCTTTAAGAGAACCATGGCCAAGTTCACCGCAGCTCTTGTCTAGCGGGTCTTGGCGCTGGCCCCGGTTGGTTTTGTATATCGCCGAAACCGGGGGCTAGTTTCAATCGACTTGCGTCTAAAAACGGGACGTTACTTCCGGACTGATCCTAACTCTTAATATGCTCCAAGCTCTGCACAATGTACTCGGCGAACATTTCTGCAACCTTTGACAGTTCATCCTGTTTCATCAACGCAACTTCAGCGTCTACCAAGTGCGGCAGCTTAACTTCTTTCCGAATCGGATGAATCCCGGAGGGAATCATATGCGCTGGTAAAACGGTAATTCCAAGGCCGGCTTTCACCGCTGCGAGATTGCCCGCCAGGCTTGGACTGGTGTAACTGATGTGCCAGCTTCGTTTCGCTCGATCTAAAGCCGCTAAAGCTCGCGCCCTGTAGATGCAAGGTTGGGGAGAGAGTACAAGCGATAACCTTTCTCCTGGTTCATAGCCGTCAACCGCCGCCCAGACCAACGGCTCTCTCCATACCTTTGTTCCACCTTTTACCCTCTGAGGATCGCGTTTAACGAGAATTACGTCATACTCACCCCGATGAAAGCCGTCGATGAGATTGAGGGTCAAATCACATGCCACATTCAACTGGACACGCGGATGATACTGGCGGAATCTGGCGAGCACTTCCGGAAGATAATGCGTTGCAAAGTCCTCGGGCGTTCCGAAACGAATCTCACCCTCCACAGCTGGCTCCCTTAGACGACTGAAAACCTCCCACTGAAGTTGAATGATCCGCTTGGCATAACCCAAAAAAATCTCGCCCTCTGGAGTAAGCACTACCTTGCGGCCAGTCCGGTCAAAAAGTTCGCAACCAAGCTGCTCCTCCAGTTTCTTGATCTGCAAACTGAGAGCCGACTGAGTCCGGTTGACAGTGGCAGCAGCCAGACCGAAAGTCCCGGTTTCGGCTATGGCCACGAAGCTCTTGAGTTGCAAGGTATCGACGAAAAAAGCCATGCCTGTTTCCTATTTGAAAAACTGATCGGACCGATGAGAACTATCAATTTTACAAATATCATTACGACAGGTAGTCTGTCAATAATGGCCGAGAGGAAACCTCGATATTCCTTTTATAAGGAGTTCAAATGCCCTTGTTTCGCGTACCTGAATCGGGCCTGTTTCGAGCCGATAACCTCGCTTGGGTCATGGCTGGATTGATCCTGTTCGTTGTCGCCAATGTGACAGCATATTCGAGGCGTTATCTCGCTGGTGACAGGAAACAGCTTTCCCATCATCTATGGGTTTTGCTCCTCGGAAGCTCCGTACTTTGCATGGTATTTGCTGACCAACTTCTCGTGCTGCTCATCGCCTGGACAATCAGCAACCTGCTACTCATCAGGCTCATGATCCATAAAACAGAGTGGATTGCCGCCCGAAACGCTGGACTTCTTGCACTCAAAAACTTCGGCATCGGTTTCATACTCCTGGGAGCAGGATTCTGGATTCTGGCCGAAGACGCTGGTACAGCATCGATCAGCGAAATCATCTCAGCGACAGACAAACAGACGACTCAGGTATTTACCGGATTGCTCTTGATCGCGATTGCAACAATGACACAATCTGCCGTTTGGCCCTTCCATCGCTGGCTTAACTCCTCGCTGAACTCGCCAACGCCGGTCTCCGCGATCATGCATGCGGGAGTCATTAATGGCGGAGGTTTCCTGCTTGTGCGATTCTCTCCACTTTATGCAAGCCAGCCTTTATTGTTGCACGGAATCTTTGTGGTCGGGCTTATCACAGCAGTGGCAGGTAGCTTCTGGAAGCTGATTCAAACTGATATTAAACGGATGCTGGTTTGTTCCACAATCGGACAGATGGGCTTCATGCTCATGCAATGCGGGATGGGCCTGTTCGCACCGGCATTCTCGCATCTCGTCTGGCATGGGATCTTTAAAGCCTATCTCTTCCTGAACGCTGGCTCGGTCTTGAAAGAGAAGCGAATTGCCATAACCACCCGCTTGTCTCCACTGCGAATTGCGGTTGCCTGCTGTTCGGGGGCCATAGGAGCCTTGGCGTTTGCAGTGACAAGCGAGACCGATCTCAGCTTCGATAACACCAGTTGCATGATGATCCTGCTCGCCTTCATGGCTACCACACAACTGGCGATCGGATTGCTCGAGAAACCAGTGACCATCTTCCGCACTGCTGGCACATTTCTGACTGGAATCGGCGCAGGTGCGCTCTATGGCTTCAACCTCCGCCTGATCGAAACGACCCTTGCGCCGCTTCATACCCCGAAGCCACAACCAATGGACGCAATCTATTTCACCGGTTTTGCCGTGATCGTCCTGGTTTGGATGGCCATGATCCTCAAACTGCCGACCAGGCTTCAATCCCAAAGCCTGTGGAAGCGACTTTATATGGAGGCCCTCAATGCCAGCCAACCGCACCCATCGACTGTCAGCGCAACTCGAACCACTTACCAATCCTGAAAAGATGTTCCTATGAAAGCCTTTGTGATGCCTGTGATGAAACCGAGGAAAAGGATTGCACGGATGAAAACCTTTATGTTCAAGGAAATGGTCGCTAAAGCTGCGGATGTCGTAGCCCCCGTCTGGCCTCTGAAAACTTTCATCGCGGTGAACCCGTTGCAGGGACTTGAGCACCTGCCCTTTGAGCAGGCAGTGATTGAGGCCGATCGGCACCGCAATTGCGAAATCGGCGATATCGCCGGGTTTGAGTCCGTGAACCGGGAGCTTATCAAATGGTGTTCCGCCTACTTCGACGAAGGTCAGGCGTTGATTAACATGCCTGGAAGAGAATTTGGCTTCTACCATGTTTTCAGAGACCTGGCTCAATATGACAGACGGCTTAATCGCTCAAAAGTTGCTAAAACTCTGCTGGCCTCGTTGCCAGAATGTCCGGAAAATGCAATTTCCGAAAGCCTCAATCAACTTGGAATTCCCAAGAAAGAGCAAGTCCCATTCATTCGGCAAGCACTCGGAGCCTTACCAGGCTGGGCTGGTTATGTGAAATGGAAAGAAAACTGGCAGAATCCCTCAGAAGGCTCGAAACAGAAGGCAACGCTGGTCGAGTTCGTTGCAGTACGACTGATTCTGACCCGAATTCTGTGGCCAGATGCCTCGGCCAAAGAGTTGAGTGATTCAGCCACTCCATTTCAACTGATAGATATGCCATATAATGAAACTCTATTTCGGGAAATGTTACTAAAACGGCTGCTTCCGCAGGCAAAAACGATTGTGTCAAGAACCAATCTGCCCAGAGTGGATGCGCAACTCGGGTTTTTATAGACGTTCGCTCAGAACCGTTTCGGCGAGCGGTCGAGGCGCAAGGCAACTACGAAACTTTCGGATTTGCAGGATTTTTTGGGCTGCCTGTCAGCGTAAAGTCATACCACGAAGATCAGCCACATGATTCGTGTCCCGTCTTGATCAAGCCGCGACATGTTGTGTGTGAGCACGCTCTGGAATCAGATTCAGCCCATGTCAGACGTCATGAGCGGGTGCGATCGTTGCGCCAGATTCCCACTTATTTTTATCAGTGGCTCAAATACAATTTCGGGACACCGTTCGCACTGGTCGAAATGCTCGGTCCATGGCTTGGGCTGAGGATGCTGGCACGCATGTTTAAGCCTTTACTGGTCTCAGGATCGGGATTGTCAGAAAAAGCATTTGCGACTCTCTTGCCGCCGATCCAGACGGAACCGTTGCTGAATGATATCACTCTGCTTGAGCAGGCGGACTATGCGGAATCCGCGCTTCGAATGATGGGGCTAACCGACAATCTGGCCCCTTTGATCCTTTTTTGCGGACATGGCAGCACCACAACGAACAATGTTTATGCATCGGCTCTGGATTGCGGGGCTTGCGGTGGAAACCATGGGGGCGCCAACGCACGAATCCTTGCAGCAATTCTGAATCGCCATCAGGTACGGTCGATACTGGCGGATCGGGGGCTCCAAATCCCTTCTGATACTCTATTTGTGGCCGCCGAGCACGACACGACAACGGATCACCTCGAAATCTACCATCCGAAAGAACTTTCCGGACAGCATCAAGAACGGCTGGAAAGCATGCGAGCCAGCCTTGCCAAGGCAGGAACCAAGAATTCAAAAACGCGGGCCGGAAATTTTGGCCTACTGCAATTGAGTGGCACATCTGCAGCGAAAGAGACAAAACGGAGGAGTATCGACTGGGCAGAAGTCCGCCCGGAATGGGGGTTGGCTCGGAACGCCGCCTTCATTATCGGTCCAAGGCGGCTTACCCAGTCGGTCAACCTTGAAGGCCGCTCATTCCTTCATTCCTACGACTGGAAATCGGATCCGTCCGGGAAATTCCTGACCACGATTCTGACCGCGCCGATGGTTGTTGCGCAATGGATTAACAGCCAGTATCTGTTCTCTACACTGGACAATGTTGCATATGGAGCAGGCAGCAAGATCACACACAACGTCACCGGCAAGATCGGAGTCATGCAGGGCAATGCCAGTGACCTGATGCACGGATTGCCTCTGCAATCCGTCTATAGAGCCGACGACGAGCCTTATCACGAAGCTTTGCGGTTACTGACGGTTGTGTACGCCCAGCGATCGACCCTGGATTCGATCATCCATTCTCAGGACGTCTTGAGGAAACTCTTTGGCAACGGATGGGTTACGCTGGCATGCATCGACCCGGACGACAACCAGACATACCTGCTCAAACGTGAATTGAAATGGCAAAACGCATAGGATCAGGTCAAGGATGACTTCCGGTATCCAATTTGGCTTGTTCCGGATTCCGGGTTGGTTCATAAACATGTTTTGAATTAGTGTTAAGGATCACAGGCCGGAAATAACTTCCGGTTTTTAAAACCAATTAACCGGGGCTAGCGCCAAGACCGGCTAGATAAGCGGCGATAGCCTTCGGTTTCTTGGTTTGAATCTAGCCGCCGGGCGCTAGCTCCCGGTTCGCGGAAGATAAACAACCGGAGCTATCGCCAAGACCGTCTAGATAACAGCCAAGTTGTGCTTGGCTACGATTGGCATAAAAAGCGGAAGTTATTTTCGCCTGTTCCTAAGCACCAACTGTGCAGCCCATATCAGCCTACGCGAGTGGCCTTTGTCGAAAGGACGAAAAACACGAAGCCCAACCTGATTCCCCACACAGCCCGGATCCAGGACCTTTTTGTCCAGGGTCCGGGCGGTGAGGGGATGTAATTAGATACTTCTTATTAGCGTACGGGGACCTTGGGCGTTGCCCAAGTCTGGTATGGGTCGGGCCTTTGGCCCTAATACCAGATCTGGTGAAATGTCATCACCCCGGAATCCGGCAAGAGCCAACGACTTTACGAACCTGCGTTGATAAAGCCCTTAATCTTCATCAGCTCGATGATCCGGTTGACGCTCTCCTCGACGCTGATCTCGTCGGTCTGCAGAACGAGATCAGGCGTTTTCGGCTCCTCAAACGTTGCTGTTACGCCTGGCATTTGAGCGATCTTGCCGGCGTCAGCCAGCTTATACGCGCCACTTTGGTCGCGGGCTCGCAGCACTTCCATCGGGGCTGTACAGTAGACTTCCAGCACGTGGTCAAGGCCGATCAACTGCTTCGCCTTCTCACGCACCGACTCGTGCGGAGCCACGAACGCCGCGATGGTGATCACGCCGGCATCGTTCATCAATTTTGCGACTTCCGCCGACCGTCTCAGGTTTTCCGAACGATCGTCGGCCGTAAAGCCCAAGTCGCGGTTCAGCCCCTGACGCATGCTTTGGCCGTAAAGAACGGTCACTGCACGGCCTTCATCCCACAGGCGACGTTCCAGCGCGTAGGCGATCCGACTCTTGCCACTACCAGTTAGACCGACCAGAAGCACAGTCACTGGGATCTGGCCAAAACGCTGCTCACGCTCAGCCGGTTCGATCAGGCTCTCACGCGACTTCAGACTGACGGCTCGTTCCGTCTCCCACACATCACCCAGAACCCGGCTGCTGCCAGTCTCCAGAATCATGCCGGCACCGACCGTGTTGTTCGTCAAACGGTCGATCAGGATAAACGCACCCGTCGAAGCATTTGTGCGATAAGGGTCGCAGGCCAACGGTTGAGTCAGGCTGAGCTGGACCTGCCCGACCTCGTTCAGCCCAAGTCGTGCAATCGCCTTGTGTTCCAACGTGTTGACATCCACACCGTATCGGAATGAGGCGACCTCAGCCGTCGCATATTGCGTAGTATGCTTGAGCAAATAAGGCCGGCCGGGGACCAGAGGCTGTTCGGCCATCCAGACCACCATAGCCTCGATTTCACTCGTCACGTGCGGAGGATTTTCTGGAAGGACCAGCATATCGCCGCGGCTGACATCCACCTCGTCGGTCAGGGTTAGAGTGACAGCCAAGGGGGCGAAGGCTTCTTCCAGCTCTCCGTCATAAGTGACGATCGACTTCACCTTACTGCGTTTGCCTGATGGAAGAACCATCACTTCGTCGCCCTTGCGGATCACTCCAGAGGCAACCGTGCCGGCAAAACCGCGAAAGTCGAGGTTGGGACGGACCACGTACTGAACTGGAAATCGAAAATCGCTCAGGTTACGGTCGCTGGCAATGTGGACTGTTTCAAGATGATCCAAAAGCGGAGGGCCGGTGTACCATGGCATGGCGTCGCTCTTGGAAGCCACGTTGTCGCCCTTCAGGGCCGACATCGGGATAAAGCTGATGTCTCGCAACTCCAGCTTGGCCACAAAGTCTGTGTATTCCTGCTTAATCCGATCAAAGACTTCGCTGGAATAACCCACGAGGTCCATCTTGTTGATGGCCACCACAACGTGCTTGATACCCAGAAGGGACACGATGTATGAATGGCGGCGTGTCTGTGTCATAACGCCGTAGCGGGCGTCGATCAGGATGATGGCCAGTTGGCAGGTGGATGCCCCGGTAGCCATGTTCCGCGTGTACTGCTCGTGGCCAGGCGTGTCGGCGATGATGAACTTGCGGCGATCAGTCGAGAAGTAGCGATAGGCTACGTCGATCGTAATCCCCTGCTCTCGCTCAGCCTTGAGGCCGTCGGTCAGCAGTGCGAGATCGATCTCGCCAGCTCCGGTGGTGCCGACTTTCTCGCTGTCGCGTCTGACGGCAGCAAGTTGGTCTTCATAGATCATCTTGGTGTCGTGCAGCAGACGGCCGATGAGTGTGCTCTTGCCGTCGTCGACGCTGCCACAGGTCAGAAATCGCAAAAGCTCTTTCTTCTGGTGGCGGGCGAGGTAGGCGTGAATGTCTTCCTGACCGAGGTCAACGGCTTGCATTTCAGAAATACCCTTCGCGTTTCTTCTGCTCCATCGACCCCGTCTCATCGTGGTCGATCACCCGGCCCTGCCGCTCGGAATTCGTCGCAAGCAGCATTTCCTCAATGATTTCCGGCAAAGTCGTTGCTTCGCTCTCAATCGCACCCGTCAGTGGATAACACCCCAGAGTCCGGAACCGTACACGCTTCATCATCGGCACTTCGCCGGGCAGAAGTCGCATCCGGTCGTCGTCGACCATGATCAGAGTGCCGTCACGGTCGACCACTGGTCGCGTGTCAGCGAAATACAAAGGCACGATTGGAATATTTTCAAGGTGGATGTATTGCCAGACATCCAGCTCGGTCCAGTTGCTCAGAGGAAATGCGCGTATGCTCTCGCCCTTGTTCACTTTACAGTTGAACAGGTTCCAGAGTTCAGGTCGCTGATTTTTGGGATCCCACTGATGAAGACGGTCGCGGAAGCTGTAAACGCGTTCCTTGGCCCGACTCTTCTCCTCATCACGACGGGCACCACCAAAAGCAGCGTCAAACTGGTAGTGGTTGAGAGCCTGCTTTAAAGCAGCCGTCTTCATGATGTCGGTGTGCTTTTTCGATCCGTGGTCGAACGGATTGATGTTCTCGGCACGTCCCTCTGGATTGGTCCAGATCTTCAAGTCGAGTCCCTCTTCGCGACAGAACGAATCGCGGAACTCGATCATAGCCCGAAACTTCCACGTCGTATCGACATGCAGCAGAGGGAACGGGAGTCGTCCAGGAAAGAACGCTTTTTGAGCCAGCCTCAGCATCACGGCAGAGTCTTTGCCGATGGAGTAGAGCATCACCGGCCGCTCGAACTCGGCAGCGACCTCACGAATGATGTGGATGCTCTCTGCCTCAAGGACTTTTAAATGTGTCAGGTTGTAGCTACTGCTCATCGGCTCTCCTGTTTGGACTCTATCGGTATTTATTATATGGATTCGCTACTTTTTTGGGTAGGGGGAAGTTCATAGGTCAGCCAGAATCGGCCAAGCAAACCGCAGCGGTTATCCAGCCGGGCTTGGCGATAGCCCCGGTTGGATTTATTAATCGCCGAAAACGCCGGATAGTGCCCTGCATCTAGCCGGGCTTGGCGCTAGCCCCGGTTGGATTTATTAATCGCCGAAACCGCGGGCTATCGCTCTGCGGCTAACCAGGCTGGTTGGTTTTAAAAAAAGAAGTTATTTCCGGCCTGATACTTAGTCGGCCTCACTTCTGATATCATAATCGCAATCAACCATTTCCAGCCTTATCTACACAAGGAATAAGACCATGCCACATCGCCATTCGTGTTTTTTGAATTCGATTGCAATCCTCGTATTCATGAGTTTCTTATCGTTGTACGCTTCTGAAATTGAGGACATATCTTTCAAAGCGAAGTTGGATGGTACCGAACAGCGTTATCTCATGATCAAACCAAAGGATTTCAATCCAAAACTCCCAGTTTCCATACTCATCGCATTGCATGGACATGGTTCGGACCGATTCCAATTTGCAAAAGATCAACGCGATGAGTGCCGATCCGCACGAGATGCTGCTGCCAGATTTGGCATGATCTACATTTCGCCTGACTATCGAGCGAAAACCTCATGGATGG